>NZ_JAPZSS010000283.1:0-18301 GCF_027532015.1 Microcystis sp. LE19-131.1A
GTGTCAGTCTGTAGAGCGACCATAAGACCAGAACAGAGTAAATCTGTTAAGGCAGGTGCGAAAAATCCTTCGGGAAAGAAGCAGAAACCTAAATCGTGAGGTTTGGGAATCACCGTCCGTTTACGGCGGTGAGGATGTCAAAATTAAAGAAACATCTATACTGATAGCCAGTTAATTTTTATGGAAACTGTTGCCGATACGGACTTGCAAAGGCTAGAAGACTTAATTATCAACGGACAAAAAGCGATCGAGACTCGTTTCACGGCGATCGAAACTCGTTTCATGGCGATCGAGAATAGTATCGTCGAAATTAAAGCTGATATTGGCGAAATTAAAGCTGATATTAAGGAAATCAAGCAAGATGTTAAATCCCTAGAGATAGGACAGGCAAAATTAACCGAAAGAGTCGAAGGGATGGATAATCGCCTCAAAATAGTCGAGGGCAGTCAAAAAAATCAAATTTGGGCATTGATAACCATTTTAGGAGGTTCACTAATTACCGCTTCCGTCGGTTTGCTGATCGCTATTTTGCGCTTTGTCTTGTTTAAGTAAAAAATTATGGCTATGGATGAAACTAAAACCGAAATAAATCAAGAAATCGACTCAGAAACCGAAAAAATTGAGCCATCAGCCTCGGTAATAGAGAGATACGCCCAAATCCACTTAAAAAGCGAGGGTGAGAAATTGGTGCTAATTTTACCCAAAACCAGCGCCGGGGAGACAAGTCAGGATTGGACAGATATCTTGACAGGATTAAAATATTATCTCCGTAATAGCGGCCAAAACAGCCCCGCTAGAACACCAGTACACCTACGGGCCAACGATCGCCTGATGGATACGCGGCAACTACAAGCGATCGCCACAATTTTAGACAGTGCCGAATTACCCCTACATACGATCCAAACCCAAAGAAGACAAACCGCAGTGGCAGCGGCAACTATGGGTTACAATGTCGAACAAATGCGATCGAGTCCCACGGTTTTCGGGGACGAGCAACCGCTGCCATCCCTCCTCGCTGAACCTTTATACTTAAAAACTACCCTGCGATCGGGTGTAGAAATCCGTCACCCGGGTACAGTTATAGTCATGGGCGATGTCAACCCCGGCGGATCGATCGTCGCTGATGGCGATATATTAGTTTGGGGGAGTTTACGCGGTGTGGCCCATGCGGGATTCCGCGGCGATCGAGCGGCGCTAATCATGGCCCTGCGAATCGATTTAACTCAACTGAGGATCGCGGAATTGGTGGCACGGGCCCCGGCTTTAAATAGCGATCGCATAGAACCAGAAATCGCCTGTATCAGCGAAGGAGGAATCCGCATCATTGGGGCTTATAATTTTTCCAGAACCTACACATTTAAAGATAAAGTGGGGTGGGTCGAAAAAAGGTGATCAGTAAACAGTGATCAGTAAACAGTGATTCAGTGACTGGTAAAAATAGCGATTAACTGCGTTGAAACGAAAAACTCTATAAAACTGATAACTGATAACTGATAACTGATAACTGATAACTGATAGCTGATAGCTGATAACTGATAACTGATAACTGATATAAATTATGGCTCGTGTAATTGTGGTGACATCGGGAAAGGGAGGAGTCGGTAAAACGACGGTAACGGCGAATCTAGGTTCAGCTTTATCTCAATTAGGCTGTCGAGTCGCCCTTGTCGATGCCGATTTCGGACTGAGAAATCTCGATTTATTGTTAGGATTAGAACAGCGTATCGTTTATACTGCCCTCGATGTGGTGGCGGGAGATTGTAGCCTTGATAAAGCTTTAGTTAAGGATAAAAGACAGGAAAATCTGGTTCTATTACCGGCGGCACAAAATCGTACAAAAGAGGCAATTACTGCCGATCAAATGAAGGATTTAGTCGCCCAATTGTCAAAAAGTTATGATTATGTATTGATTGATTGCCCGGCAGGAATTGAAATGGGTTTCCGCAATGCGATCGCTGCTGCCCAAGAAGCGATCATCGTTACTACCCCAGAAATGTCGGCGGTGAGAGATGCCGATCGCGTGGTAGGATTACTAGAAAGCGAGGATATTAAGGGTATTCGTCTGATTGTCAACCGGCTGCGGCCGGAAATGATCCAACTGAATCAGATGATCAGCGTCGAGGACATTCTCGACTTATTGGTAATTCCCCTGTTGGGGATTATTCCCGACGATCAAAGAATTATTATTTCCACTAATAAAGGAGAACCATTAGTATTAGAGGAGAAGACTTCTCTCCCCTCTATGGCCTTTAGAAACATTGCCCAACGTTTACAGGGTCGCGATGTGCCGTTTCTAGATTTAATGGCCGGTCAGGAAGGTTTTCTTACCCGTCTGCGTCGTCGCTTGTTTGGGCCTTAAACTCTCTCATCTCAACCCCTTAACCTACTATGAATGACCTGATCGATAAACTTCTAGCATGGCGCGGTTCGGGCAAAAGTGGCGACCAAGCTAAAAAACGCTTAAAACTTATTCTGGCCCATGATCGCGCCGATCTTAGTCCCGAACTTCTCGATATGATGCGTCAAGAAATCTTAGAAGTGGTCGGTCGTTATCTTGATATCGACACCGAGGAAACCGAGTTACTCTTAGAAAGTGACCAACGAACTACCGCCCTGATTGCTAATTTTCCGATTCGTCGCATCAAACGCCGTCCTTTAACCGAGAAATTGCCATGAAAACTCAACCGATCGAGCTTTGGCTTAGTCTAGCGGTCAGTCCCTTTCTTCTCTCCTATCTGGCCTTGCGGTCCCTCAATCATTGGTTAATTGAATTGGGCCAGGAAAGTGAGGAAATCTTTCGGGGCGATCGCTTGCCCCTTCTCAATATTCCCGATCAGTTACCGGTCAACAGTGACCAAATAATCCAAGAAAAAAGTCCTTTTGCCCCCTGAAAAGAGGCAGGATAGTGAAGTTTTTGTTAAAAATCGGAAAAATGTGATTCTTTGGGATACAATCTCATTTTTGACAAACCGTAAAGAACTAATCCCGATATATCAGTAATCAGTGATCAGTTATCAGTTATCAATGATCAGATTTGAGTTTTCAGTGAATAGTATTAACGGGCAAGTTCTGAGCTTTCTTTTCACTGATGACTGATGACTGATGACTGATGACTGTTTACTGATTACTGATTACTGATTACTGAAATTATGAGCGTCCTTGTCCCCTCAACCGAAACCGAACAGGATATTTTCAGCACTTCCAACCTGTTTCTGCAGCAAAGACTGAAATTAATCGAAGATTTATGGAAAGAAGTCTTGATCTCCGAATGTGGTCAAGAATTAGTTGATTTACTGGAATTACTGCGCCATCTCTGTTCTGAGGAAGGACAAGTGACCGATGATAGTCCGGAAGCAATGATCGCCAAAATGATCGAAGACTTGGAACTAGGGGAAGCGATCAAAGTTACCCGCGCTTTTGCCCTCTATTTCCAGTTAATAAATATAATCGAACAACACTACGAACAAAGGGATCAGCAACTACTGCGACGGACGGTGATCGGGGAAGAAAACGAAAGTCCCAAGGCTGAACCAACGCAAAAAAGCCTTTTAGCCACCATTGTCGGGGCCGATTGGCTAGAAAAAACCCTAAACGAGTCCGATCACTCCAGCCCAAAATCGGGGCTATTTCACTGGTTATTTCCCTATCTTAAACAGGTGAACGTCCCCCCCCAGGAAATTCAGCGTCTTCTCGATCAATTAGATATTCGTCTGGTTTTTACGGCCCACCCCACGGAAATTGTCCGTCATACCATTCGCATTAAACAGCGCCGCATCTCGGGCATTCTCGAAAAACTCGACCAAGCAGAAGAAATCTTTCGCAGTATGGGGTTAACTAACTCCAGAGAAGCACAGACAGTCACCAAACAGTTAAAAGAAGAAATACGTTTTTGGTGGCGAACAGATGAACTACATCAATTTAAACCCACCGTCGTCGATGAGGTGGATTATGCCCTGCACTACTTCGATGAAGTTCTCTTCGATTCCCTACCCCAGTTAACCCTGCGTCTGCAGCAAAGTCTAGAATCCTCCTTTCCCCGTTTACGAGCGCCGAAAAATAACTTCTGTCGCTTCGGTTCTTGGGTGGGGGGCGATCGGGATGGCAATCCCTCCGTTACCCCCGAAGTCACCTGGAAAACCTGCTGTTATCAGCGCAATCTCGTTGTTAAAAAATATCTCGATGCTATTCGCGACCTGACCAGTATTTTAAGTGCCTCCCTGCACTGGTGTCACGTCTTGCCGGAGTTGCTGGATTCCCTGGACAGAGATAAACAGCAAATGCCCGAAATCTATAGCCAGTTAGCAATCCGCTACCGTCAGGAACCCTATCGCCTCAAATTGGCCTTTATTCAAAAACGTCTGGAAAATACCCGTGATCGCAATGATCGCCTTAATGACCCGGAAGAACGACAATTATTAACTAAACTCAACGAAACCAACATCTATCGCTCTGGTTCCGAGTTTTTAGCCGAATTACAGCTATTACAGCGCAGTCTCCTTCAAACAGGTCTTTCCTGTCAAGAACTCGATCGACTGATTGCTCAAGTGGAGATTTTTGGCTTTGTCCTGACTCAGTTAGATTTTCGGCAAGAATCCACCCGTCACGCCGAATGTATCGAAGAAATCGCTGCCTATCTCGGAGTTTTACCCAAACCCTACGGCAAATTAACCGAATCAGAAAAAATCGCCTGGTTAGTGGCGGAATTAAAAACCCGTCGCCCCTTAATTCCCCGGGAAATGCCCTTCTCGGAAAGAACCTGCGAAACCATTGAAACCCTGCGAGTTTTAAGAAGTCTGCAAGGGGAATTCGGTCTGGAAATCTGCCAAACCTACATTATCAGCATGACCAACGAGGCCAGCGATGTGCTAGAAGTGCTGTTATTAGCCCAAGAAGCTGGTTTATACGACCCCGCCACTAGCCGCAGTTCCCTCCGCATCGTTCCCCTCTTTGAAACCGTCGATGACCTCAAACACGCCCCCGGCATCATGCAGACTTTGTTTGAATTGCCCCTCTACCGGGCAGCCCTAGCCGGCGGTTACGACCATTTAGGGGCTTTAAACGGGGAGGAAGTGACCCCGGAACCTGCCATCCTCCAACCGAGTAATTTACAGGAGATTATGGTGGGTTACTCCGATAGTAACAAGGATTCTGGCTTTTTAAGCAGTAATTGGGAAATTCATAAGGCCCAGAAAGCTTTACAAAAAACTGCTAAACAATACGGCGTGGATCTACGTCTTTTTCATGGCCGGGGCGGTTCCGTTGGTCGCGGTGGTGGACCGGCCTACGCCGCTATCCTCGCCCAACCCCGGGGAACGATTAACGGTCGCATTAAAATCACCGAACAAGGCGAGGTTTTAGCCTCGAAATACTCTTTACCGGAATTGGCCTTGTATAACCTCGAAACCGCCGTAACGGCAGTTATACAGGCAAGTTTACTGGGCAGTGGTTTTGATGATCTCGAACCTTGGAATCGCATCATGGAGGACTTGGCCACCTGTTCACGGCAAACCTATCGCAGTTTGATTTATGAAGAACCGGACTTTTTAGACTTCTTTCTGTCTGTAACTCCCATTCCTGAAATTAGTCTTTTACAGATTAGTTCCCGACCGGCCCGCCGGAAAAGTGGTCAACAGGATTTAAGTACCCTGCGGGCAATTCCCTGGGTATTTAGTTGGACCCAAACCCGTTTTCTTTTACCGGCTTGGTATGGTTTAGGGACAGCTTTACAGATATTTCTCGATGATTCTCCTAACCGAAATTTGGAATTGTTACGCCATTTTTATCACAAGTGGCCTTTCTTCCAGATGGTGATTTCTAAGGCAGAAATGACTTTATCAAAGGTGGATCTACAGATGGCCTATCACTACGTCAGTGAACTTTCTAAACAGGAAGATCGAGAACGTTTTCAACGTCTGTTTGAAAGGATTAAAGAGGAATATAATCGCACTAGCGAGATTGTTCTCCAGATCACCGGCGAGAAACATTTATTGGATAATGATCCGAGTTTACAGCGCTCGGTGCAGTTACGCAACGGTTCGATCGTTCCCCTCGGTTTCCTACAGGTGTCTCTCCTCAAGCGTTTACGTCAATACAATAGTCAAGCTCAATCCGGTGTGATTCATTTCCGCTATTCTAAAGAGGAGTTATTAAGGGGCGCTTTAATGACGATTAATGGTATTGCCGCAGGGATGAGAAATACCGGTTGATTACAGATAATTAATGGTAGTTTTCGGGTGGTTATCTTGAAGGTAATCCACCCTATTTTTAAAATTTGTCAACTTTTTGTAGAACTTCTACTAAGTTGTTATTTTTAAAGGGAAAATCACCGTTAAAATTGGGCATTACTTCTGATTTTATCACTCAATCCCAGCTTTTGGGGGGTTCTATTGGCTAATATTAAGTAGCTGGTTATAATTAAATTAAAAATGGAGTTTAGGTTCGATCCCCCCTGCCCCCCTTGATACGGGGGGTGCCGATAGGCGGGGGGATCCCCTTTGATAAGGGGGGCATCTGATAATTTTTAACGCCTACCTACTTAAATAGCCGCCAACAGATTAACTTTTAAACTATATCTTCGACGACGATCCTGATATTTACAGGATCGGCTAGATATCAGGAGAGGCAAGAGGCAAAAGGGGGAATAAATAATCAGTTTTTAATAACCGAATTTAGTATTAGTATATATGTATGTGGTAAGTTGAGGAATAAAAAAACTTGAGGAAATTTTTCCTCTGGCGGGATGTTACTAGACTAACCGCCCAAGGGAAAAAATAGGATTCTTTTCGGACATTTTTGGCTTTTACGGTAAACTCAGAGGGGGAATATATCCCCTATCTGGTTTTAATCTGAACTGAGGTTAACCACAGCTAATTCTAATGTTTGCCCTTCCTTTTCTAGCTCCTTTTTGCTAAAACTTAACACCTCATCCAGACAATCAATTACCACCGTATCCCCTTCCATAAAAGCTTGTTCGAGAATTTTTGTGGCTAAAGGATTCTCTAACTCCCGTTGGATAGCACGTTTTAAAGGTCGCGCACCGTAGGTGGGATCGTAACCAACAGTAACAATATGATTTTCTGCGGCCGTAGTTAATTCTAGATTGATTTTTTGTTCTCCTAATAATCTTTCCAGACGCTGTAATTGCAGACGAACAATATAACGCAATTCTTCTTTTTTCAGGGTATGGAAAATAATTAAATCGTCGATACGATTCAAAAATTCGGGACGAAAATGACTCCGCAAAGCTGTTAAAACCCGTTTCCGCATCTCCTCATAATCGGCATCTTCGGAAACATTTAAAATATGGTCACTGCCGATATTACTGGTCATGACGATAATCGTATTCCGAAAATCCACCACTCGCCCCTGAGAGTCGGTAATGCGCCCATCGTCAAGCACTTGTAATAAAATGTTAAAAACATCCCGATGGGCCTTCTCCACTTCATCCAATAAAACCACAGAATAGGGACGACGACGCACCGCTTCCGATAGTTGTCCCCCTTCCTCGTAACCCACATAACCCGGAGGAGCGCCGATTAACCGCGAAACCGCGTGTTTTTCCATGTATTCCGACATATCGATGCGAACCATGGCTTCCTCGGAGTCGAACAGTAACCCTGCTAAGGCCCGCGCTAACTCGGTTTTACCCACTCCTGTGGGTCCCATAAATAGGAATGAACCAATCGGACGGGAGGGATCTTTCATTCCTGCGCGTGCGCGTCGAATCGCCGCTGCTACTGCCGTGACCGCTTCATTTTGTCCGACAACTTTTTTCTGTAAATGAGACTCTAATTCTAATAATTTTTGTCGTTCCGATTCCATTAAACGATTGACGGGAATTCCTGTCCACCGGGCAACTATTTCGGCGATATCAGCATCAGTTACCTGTTGTCTTAACAGGGTAGAACCTGCCGCTTGAATCGTTTCTAGCTCTTTTTCTTTTACTTCTAATTCCCCCTGTAAAATTTCTAGTTTGCCATACTTTAATTGGGCCGCTTTATTGAGATCATAAGCTCGTTCCGCCTGTTCCACCTGTAGGCGCAATTGTTCTTCTTCCTCTCGTAATAATTTAATTTCCTCGGCGATATGTTTTTCCGTTTGCCATTGATCAGCGAGAGGCTTTTGTTTATTTTCTAATTCCTCAATTTCTTCGATAATTCTTTCTAAACGCTCTTGAAAAGCTCTATCTTTTTTCTCCTCTTTTTCTAAGGAGAATTTTTCCATCCGTAACTGCATTAAGCGACGATCTATCATTTCCAAATCGGCAGGTTTAGTGGTACTTTCTACCTCTAATTTTGCCGCCGCTTCATCGACTAAATCGATCGCTTTATCCGGTAAAAAACGATCGCTAATATAACGATGGGATAAGGTAGCTGCTGCCACTAGGGCCGAATCGGTAATTGTCACCCCATGATGCACCTCATAACGTTCTTTTAAACCCCGGAGAATCGAGATAGTATCCTCCACGGAAGGTTCCTTAATATAAACCTGTTGAAAACGTCTTTCTAAAGGGGGATCTTTTTCAATATGATTGCGATATTCATCCAAAGTTGTCGCCCCAATACAGCGCAATTCTCCCCGAGCTAACATAGGTTTTAATAGGTTGCCTGCATCCATCGATCCCCCTTCCCTAGAACCCGCACCGACAACGGTATGCAGTTCATCAATAAAGAGAATAATTCGCCCTTCTGATTGGGTAACTTCTTTCATGACTGACCGCAATCTTTCCTCAAATTCGCCTCGATATTTTGCCCCAGCGATTAAACTTCCCATATCGAGGGAAATTAACTGACGATTTTTCAAAGATTCGGGAACATCTCCGTTAATAATCCTTTGGGCCAATCCTTCCGCAATAGCGGTTTTTCCTACTCCCGGTTCACCGATTAAAACCGGGTTATTTTTCGACCGTCGCGAGAGGACTTGTACCACCCGTCGAATTTCTTCATCGCGACCGATAACCGGGTCTAATTTGCCTTCTTTGGCCGCCGCTGTTAAATCCCGGCCATATTTATCTAAAGCTTCGTATTTTTCCTCTTGATTGGGTTCAGTAACCTTTTGAGTACCGCGAATAGCTTTGATGGCTAATTCTAAATCTTGGGGGTCAAGATTGAAAGTGCGTAAACATTTCCGGCCAACCCTTTCATCTTCGGCAAAACCGACGAGAAGATGTTCGACGGAGATAAATTTATCTTGCCAACTTTCCCGGGATGCTTCCGCTCGATCGAGCAGCAGATCGAGACCACGACCTAGGTATAATTGATCGACGATGGCCACTTTCGGCTGTCGGTTGGTGAAGACTTCTAGCTGTTGTTGCAGTCGCGGAATTTCTATATTAGCTTTTTGTAAAATCCGGGTGGCTAGACCGTTATTCTGCTCTAGGAGGGCAATAATAACGTGTTCCACCTCTAAGGTCTGGTTTTTGAAGCGTCGCGCAATTTCTTGCGATTTAACGATTGAATCCCAAGCTTGTTCGGTAAATTTATTCGAGTCTGTGGGTTGCATTCTGCACCAATGAGGAAAGCCAGTGTCAGAGGTATAGTATAGCAAGGAGTCTCGACCGATCACAAAGTTCCAGGATCGACAAAGGGACTGACTTGAAAGAGGGTGTAGGGTGTAGGGTGTAGGGTGTAGGGTGTGGGGAGAATAAATAAAAAAGTCTCCTATCTCCTATCTCCTGACTCCTATCTCCTGACTTGAAAATAGAAGCTGAAATAAGGCAAATTCGTCAATCATACTAAATCCGTTGAGTATAGGCTACATATCAGGAGAGGCACCCCTGCGAGTGAAGTGACTCTCAAATTATTACAGATGCGTCAGCGGCTGCGTGTAAGCATCCCACCGAAAAACTAATGCGCGGGGGGTTTGGGGGCGGCGCCACGCCCCCAACGGGGGGTTTGGGGGGTAGAACCCCCCAAAAGCTTGGATTGAGTAATCAGATCTGAAGTAATACGGCCATCCGTTGAGTCTAGGCCACATATCAGGAAAGAAACTCCTGCAAAAGGGGGAATAAATAATCAGTTTTTAATAACCGGATTTAGGATCAGAATATTTTCATGCTTGACGGTGCCAACTTTGGCATCGGGACTGACTTATTTATCACTATTACCCAATTGGGTTAAAGCGGTCCCGGTGAGACGACAAATTTGCCACTCTTGGAAGACCTTAGCCCCCATTTTTCCATAAAAATTGATCGCCAGTTGATTCCACTCTAAGACAGTCCATTCTAAAAGTCCTGCATCCCTAGCGACGGCAATTTTAGCCACAGCCATTAGTAAAGCTTTCCCGATACCTTGACTGCGATAATCGGGTAAAACGAAGATATCTTCCAGATAAATCCCCGGTTTAGTTATAAAGGTGGAATAGTTAGCAAAAAATAGGGCAAAACCGACTATTTTACCCTCTACTTCCACCACCAATGCTTCGATGTAGGGTTTTTCTCCGAATAAATGCTCCCCTAAAGCTTGACTATTTCCTGTCATCAAATGGCTGAGTTCTTGATAGGCCGCTAAGGCGACAATTAAGTCAAAAATAGCCTTGACATCGGTAGCAACGGCGGCACGGATGGAATAGTTCATGATTGCTGGTCAAATCTTGATTTTAATGCTGATGATGTTCATGAGGAGATTCAGCAGGGGGAGAATTAAGATTGGAAAAATGACCGTTATTTAATCCCATCCCAACGCTACCAATACTGAAAAGTCCCATAGACACAAAACCGGCCGCAATTGTCCCCATGGCCACGGTTCCAATGGAAACTACTCCCATAGGAACAATACCGATGGAAATAACGCCCATGGGAACAATGCCAATGGAAATTATACCAGTGGGGGCAATACCGATCGACAACCATTTTCGCCCACCACAACTATTCTCTTTTTCTTGACCTAGATTGGAATCCATGCTTTTAACCCCGAAGATGCTTTGAGCCTTCCCATCCTAGGTTAGGGGTAGAATTCTTGTCAAAAGACCGCTAGTCAAAATGAAAGTTAATTTTTTATAAAAACTATTGACTTTTCATCTTAGTTATGCACTGGCGGGATACCAGCCAGATCGAGAATTTTCGGGACTAAATCCTCTCGTTTAATCGCCATGATGTGGACACCTTGGCATAACTGCTGGGCTAATTTTATTTGTTCGGCGGCGATTTTGATGCCTTCTTCGAGGGGATGAGGTGCATCAGCGAGTCTTTGAATAATATGATCAGGAATTTGTACCCCCGGCACATTTTTATTTAAAAATACGGCGTTTTTAGCTGATTTTAACAGAAAAATCCCCGCTAGAATCGGTTTATCGGCCAGCGAGGCCACCTGCTGCATGAACTTATCAAGACACTCGAAATCCGTAACTAATTGACTTTGAAAAAACTGCGCTCCCGCTTCGATTTTACGCTCAAAACGGCGTTGAAGACCAGACCAACTTTTTGACTGCACATCAACGGCAGCCCCGGCAAAAAGTTCTAGGGATCCATCGGGTAAAGATTTATCGTTAAAGTCAAAACCTTTATTTAATTTATCGATTAATTTTAACAAACGTACCGATTCTAGGTCAAAAACTGCCCTAGCTTGGGGGTGATCTCCTGCTTTGACCGGATCTCCAGTTAAAGCTAGTATATTTCTCAATCCCAAAGCATGAGCGCCCATTAGATCTGCTTGTAATCCGATCACATTGCGATCGCGGCAGGCCATTTGACAGATGGGTTCGATGTCGTGTTGATAGAGAATAGCGGAGGCCGCCAGAGAGGACATTCGCACTACGGCGCGACTGCCATCGGTAATATTAGCCGCATGAACGCGATTTTTTAGCCAGAGGGCCATTTCTAGCATATGACTGGTATTACCACCCTTTGGGGGAGTAATCTCGGCTGTAATCAAAAATTCTCGGTCTTGAACCGCACGTCGTAAACGAGTAGTCATCAATTTATCTAGGTTTTAACCATAAATTTTATAGTAGATTTAGCCCGGAAATGACTCGGAGGCAAGCAATGATCATCGGGCTGCGCTGCTTTATACTGGTCGGTGTCAGTGCTTGGCTGATATCAGATAAGTTAACTGGCAGGAAAAAATTTTTAATGTAGTATAATACACGGACAGTTTAACCAAATTCGTTTACAAGTGTAAAGGATAACCGATTCGATCAAGCGATCATGCCAACTCTTTCTCGTTTACCTACTAAAGACAAAGCCCTAATCATGACCCATCCCCTCAAAATCGTCGCTTTAGGTGATAGCCTTGTGTATGGCTATGGCGACCCCGTGGGTGGCGGTTGGGCCGAGCGCCTACGTCGTTTGTGGATGGAAAGTGCCGGTCATGCCCTGTATAATTTGGGGATTCGCGGCGATCGAGTAGTACAAGTGTCCGAACGTTTAGAACAGGAATTTCGTCTCAGGGGGGAAATTCGCAATCGTCTCCCCGATCTGATTCTTCTCTCCGTCGGTGTTAATGATACAGCCCGTTTAGGCCGGCCCGATGGTCGTACTTATACCGATCACGATCTTTTTCAAACTCAAATCGAACATTTACTCACCCGGGCCCGTTCTCTTTGCCCGGTTTTGTTTATAGGTATGATTCCGGTAGATGAGCGGAAAATGCCCTTTTTAGATTGCTTTTACTTCAACCATGGCGATCAGTATAGTTTTAAGGAAACCACTAAACAAGCTTGTCTAGAACAAAATATTCCCTATCTCGATTTATTTGATCTCTGGATGAACCGGGGTGATCTGTGGTGCCAAGAAAGATTAATGGAAGATGGACTTCATCCCAATGTCCAGGGCTATCAATCAATTTTAGAGGATATTTTAAACTGGTCGCCCCTCACCTCCTTTGTCGGTGTGGATAGTTTTATTCAACCTTTCACAGGAATTGCACAAAAGTGATCTCCTCTGTTCTCAGTGGTTCTAGCGGCGTTACAGAAACCAGAAGAGCCGGCAATATAACCGAACTTACCCCCTACATATCTACTAAAATGCTGAACAGGCAATTGCGCTACTCGTTCAAAATGTAGTCAATTGAGGGGTAGAATTTGCTAATCATTGCTCTGAATTTGTGACTCAATAAATTCTCGAAAAGCTGAATCAAAAGTTAATTTTTTCAGACTATATTTGATCGTCATTTTCCAAAAACTAGCTTGACTATAGCGTTTCCTGTTCGCACGAGGTACATTGTCGATGGTGAAAAGCTTAATCAGCATCTCGCAATTATTGTCTTTAGGTCGCTAAAATTTCGTTTCTCGCCGTATTTCTCCTTTTTTCTTGAGAATGAAATAGCCCTACCCTTATTAAGGGGGGTATCTGACAGTTTTTAACACCTAACTACTTAATAAAACAGGCGGCAGGCCTGTTTCACTATTAGCTTCAGAATAATGGTTCTTCGGTTTGTGTTATGCAATCTACGGGGGTTATAAGGGATGGAACCCTTATAGAGAAAGACGTTTGGCGATTTTTGTCAATTGTTTTTGATCTAGAGCGAACTAATCAATTAAATCTCTTGCCAGATAAGGATTTAGTTTATTTATGCCACCCTATCGAACCATAACAAGTAACGAAGAGCCAGAATAATTAAGCCTACTTAATTTCGCGCACTACCGGCTTACCGTCGATAATTTCACCGACGAGAATCAGATCAGCAACCCCGACGAATAAACCATTTTCTAAAACCCCCGGCATATTATTAATAGTTCTTTCCAAATCAGCTGGGTCGTCGATACTATCGAATTTAACATCGATAACTAAATTGCCTTGATCTGTGACCACGGGGCCGGCTTTTTTCACTCCCATACGGAGAGAAGGTTTACCACCGAGGGCCTCTAATTTCCGCATTACCGGAGTCATGGCCATGGGTAACACTTCCACCGGCAAAAGAAAAGTCGATCCCAACTTATCCACCAGCTTATTGCCATCCACTACCACGACAAAAATATCGGCGAGACTATCGACAATTTTCTCCTGAGTATGGGCAGCACCGCCACCTTTAATCAGATTTTTCTGGGGATCCACCTCATCGGCCCCATCGATGGCGATATCCATCTTCACGATGACATCGAGGGTAGTGAGGGGAATTCCGTACTTCCGGGCCAAAACCTGCGCTTGAAAAGAAGTAGGAACCCCGACAATATTGCTGATTTCCCCGCTTTGCAGTCTAGCACCGAGATATTCGATCGCGTAGGCCGTCGTTGAACCAGTTCCCAATCCCACGACCGAATTAGATTGAACTAGATTAGCGGCGGCCTTACCGACCTCCTGTTTCATAAGAATGACCGGATCGATTGCTGTCATGATGCACACTCCTAAAAGCGATGTTTTGAACCTCTTAGTTATCGGCTATCCCTTGCCCTCTTGTCAATGGAATTAGGGATTAGTGGCCTGAGCTGCTAACATTTCCTTGAGTTTAGCCAATTCATTGGCCCAACGGGGATCTGGCTGTAAAGCGTCACCATCGCTGGTAACTTTCGGGGCATTATTGCCACCCCGTTCAGCCTTGCGTTTTTTGCCGCCGCCGCCACCACCACCACTGGATTTGCGCGGTGCCGCCGTCGTCGGTTTCGGAGTCGGTCTTTCGACTTTTTCCGGGGTTTCTACGCTGGCCTCCGGTCCTTCTGCTTCTTCTCCTTCTTCTTTACCTCCCTTGCTGCGGGGGAGAGCTTTCTCGATTTTGATCGGGTTTTCCATGAAGGATTGACCGTTGTATTTTTCGATAAACTGGTCAGCTAGTTCATCGCTAGGGACGGTAACGAAGGCAAAACCGCGACATTTGCCGGTTTTGCGATCTTTGATGACTTTAGTGGTGATCGTATCCCCTTCATCGGCAAAAAGCGCCTGTAATTTTTCGCGCTCGACGGATTCTTTGGGCAAATTACCAACGTATAGACGAACGGACATGATGGATTCCTCCAAGTATAGGGTGATGTAAAAACTTGTGCGACATTCCCTGCCTGTATGCTGATTTTTTTAAGGCAAACAGAGCTAAGGAAGATATTTCCCAGCGATAAGCTTGTAGTTTCTGCACGATAGCGGCTGTGGCCGTCAATTTTGACTATCCTTAACGATTTCAACGAGAGGGACGGAATCTAGGGGTTACGTTTTTAGCTTTTAACAGGCCTAACCATTCAACTTACCCGATTTATGTCGCTCTTTTCGATTATTACAGAATGTTTCCACAATTTGTCAAATATTTTCTCTCGCTCTGGGCTGCCTAAGTATAACTACTTAAGTATTTGTTCACAGTAAGCAAAATTTTATGAAAACTCTTGCTAAATGTATCATTATATGCTTCTTTGCTTTTGGCGGCGGGGTATCCTAGCTAACAGGAGGGAGAAAGCAAAACCCTCTCTACAGATACATTGACACTTTGTCAAGTATTTGTTACATTAGTTAAAGAAAAGAGGTGATACCAATCACCCATCTCGCTTGTGATCAACCACTGTCTTCATTGAGGAGGAACACCATGTCTCAACCGATCGAACTTTCCTTAGAACAACAGTTCAACATTCGTTCTTTTCAGACTCAGGTAGAAAAAATGAGTCAGGAGCAAGCGCAGGACTTCCTGATCAAGCTCTACGAACAAATGATGGTCAGAGAAAATATGTACAAAGCTTTTCTCAAACACCAGTGGGGTCTAGATTCTAATCCCTGGGCCCCCCAGTAACTCATTTCACCCCTTCGGGCGACCTCTTTCTCCGGCTGGGTTTCTCCGGAAACGAGCTAGGGATGCGGGGCGCATTTCTTCACCTTTTTAGCTATTCTTAGGGAAGAATAACCGAACTGCTGGGGGTTAATTTATGTTCGAGCGCGCTTTGATCTGTACAGATCTTTTCGATGGTCTCCATCGTCTTGTCCATTGTGTGCCACACTTAGCCCTGAGCGGCTTAAAACAAGTTATCTTCCTCCACAGTATTCCGGTTTGGGAACAACCCACCCTAGCTGCCGTAGATCAAGCAAAAATTGACGCGGCCAAAGAAAAATTATCTCCAGCTTTAGCAAATATTCCCGACGGTATGACAGTTATTGTCGAAATCTCTAACCGTCGTCCCGTGGATGCCGTGCGGGAAATCCTCGCTAATCACTCTATTGACCTGATTTTGATGGGAAATCCCATGCGCGGTGCTGTCCAAGAAAAATTATTCGGTAGTACCAGTTTAGCGATCGCAGGTATGACCGATATTCCGCTGCTGATTTTCCGACCGCAATTATTATCAGTTTATACTCGCGATGAATTGGCCCTGCGCTGTCAGCATCTCTGGAAACATTTATTAATTCCCTACGATGGCAGTCCCGACGCATTTTATCTAATTGAACAGATAGAAAAATACGCTCAAATCCGCGCCCCCGGCTCTTTTGAGCAATGTCTTCTCCTCCGGGTAGTAGAAAATATCAGTCGCGATCCCGGTGTCACCGAATACCGTTTTAATGATGCTCGTCGGGAATTAGAAGCGGTGCAAGCGCGACTAGAAAAACTCGGTTTGCAAGTAAAGAGCCAAGTGCGATCAGGAACACCTGTATTAGAAGTTTTGACGGCAGCAGAAGAAAATGATATAAGTGCGATCACAGTGGCCACCTGCCATCGTTCTAATATGTTGGAATGGTTAGCCGTGCGTCGGATTAATGAAGATATTCTTCATCAACTGTGGTTTCCGCTCTTATTTTTCTCACCGAAGGGATAGACTGGAAAAAGGCTCTCTTGGGGATAAACCACAAAGGTACAAAGGACAGAGAGAGGAAGACAAATTCGAGCGCTAAAACCTATCACAAAAAAGACAAGAGAGCCGCAAAAATTTGGAGGAAATTAACTTAAGTAAGTAGGGTCTGCTGAATAATGGTAAAACCCTTTTAAAATAAAGCTTTTGACCTGTTAAAGTCCGATGTTCATGCTGCGAAAATAGGATAGGGACTTTCAAAAACCTTGCATTATGGGACTTCCAAAAAATAAACTATTCATTCTCAAGAATAATAATCATTCTCGGAGTGTGGGAGGTAGGGATCGATGGTTGCCCCCTCCTTCCAATTTTGTAGTAGAATTAATCCTGTACATTATTAATCAAGTTTTTCTTTTTAAGAATATATGGAATTAACTGATTCCCTCAAAAAATTGCTCAGTGAAACTGCACTTCAATTAAAAGGTGCAGCTAAAAGAAGATTCATGGCGCAAACAGTCTTAGAATTAGGCTATGGGGGACAAACCCTTGCTGCACAGGAGTTAGGCTGGAATCGAACTACTATTCGTAAAGGAATTAAAGAACTAAAAAGAGGCATTATTTGTGTTGATAATCATTCAGCTAAGGGGCGGAAAAAAGCAGAAGAACATTTACCTTTTCTATTGGAAAACATCAAAAATTTAGTGGATTCTCAAAGCCAAACTGACCCAAGTTTTAAAAGCCAAAGGCTTTATGTGAGACTGAGTGCGGCCGAAGTCCGAAAGCAATTAATCTCTAAATATGGGTACAGTGATGAGGATTTACCGAGCGAGGAAACTATTCGGGTTAAATTAAATAACTTAGGTTATCGTCTGAAAAGAGTCGCTAAAGTTTTACCTCAAAAAAAATTCCAGAAACCGAGGCAATCTTTGAGGAATTAGCTAACATTAATCGGGAAGCGGATGAAGACCCTACGATGTTACGTCTTAGTTTAGATGCCAAAGCCCGTGTTAATATTGGACTGTTTGATCGAGGAGGTAAAAATAGAATAACTGTCGAAACAAACGATCATGATTTTAATCCGAAAACAACCCTAACCCCTTACGGAATATTTATTCCAGAATTTGATGAGTTGTTTTTGTATTTCACTACCTCCACAGTCACCAGTGACTTTATTGTTGATATATTAGAGGATTTCTGGGAATCTAAAAAATCTCGTTTTGAGAAAATTAAAACTTTGATAATTAATCAAGATAATGGATCAGAAAATAATTCGAGACGAACTCAGTTTATGAAACGTATAGTTGAGTTTTCCCAAAAATATCAAGTTAATATACGTTTAGCTTACTATCCCCCCTACCATAGTAAATATAATCCTATTGAACGAACCTGGGCTGTGTTAGAAAACCATTGGAATGGGAGTATTTTAGATGAAATCGAAACAGCTTTGAAATTCGCCCAAACTATGACTTGGAAAGGAAAACACCCGATTGTTAAGTTGATTACTGAAACTTACGAAAAAGGAGTAAAGCTTACTAAAAAAGCCATGGAAAAAATCGAAGAAAAAATCGAACGTCTCACAGAATCAACGAATCAAGACTTTCCCGATTTGGGGCAATGGTTTATTGATATTTATTATGATAAGACCTAGTTTGTAGTTAACTAAGATGGTTAGCTA
>NZ_JAPZSS010000111.1:0-38757 GCF_027532015.1 Microcystis sp. LE19-131.1A
ACATTTCAAACCTTTGTAGCACAAGGCTTTCAAGACTCGGTTAACAATTTGTAATATTCCTTGTTGACACCCTTACTGACAAAGAAAAAACTGAAATCAAGTCAGGATAAGGGTTGGAGTGCTTACTGCAAAAATTGTTAATAAAGATCCCTATAAGGGATAGCTTGATAAGGGGGGTGCCGATCCCCCCTTAGTCTCCCCTTGATAAGGGGGGTGCCGATCCCCCCTTAGTCCCCCCTTGATAAGGGGGGTTTCTGATAATTTTTAACGCCTACCTACTTAACTTTTCAGCATAACCCTATAATACCGTCATGAAATCCGATCGACCCCCATCCTCCCAAGATTTGCCCCTCTCGATCGTCCATCAACCCAGTTCAGCCATTGATCCCGCTCAGGAACCAGAATACCTAGAAGCTACTGTCATTAACGTCTATCCCCCAGCTAAAGATGTCTTTTTTACCCCTTGGGGCATCCGGGCAATGGTGATCTTTTTAATTGCTAATAGTCTCCTCAGTCTCAATCAATGGTTAACCAACACCACCCCGAGGAAAGCTGAGACTTCGCTGCTGGGTCAGCACAAAAATAACTCCCGCCACCTCGATCGATTGATAGCGATCGCTCGTCCAGTAGAGAAAACTCCTCAAACCAGTCCGATCGCTAATATTCCCGCTCCTCCCGTTAAAACTAGCCCGATCGCTAACATTCCCGCTCCACCAGTGGTTCAGAGTCCCCCCACCGCCATCAATCTGACTAATACTCTCTTACCGCCGAATCCGCCACCGTCCCTCATACCCGCCCATCCATTACCCGTCAGTAAGATCCAGCAATCTTTACCCGTCGCCCCCCCGGACCCCAATACCCCGCCCGTATCTTCCCTCGTTTCCCCACCACCGCCACCACCGCCCCAAGTCACCCCCGTCCCCTCTCCGGCGGTCATTAACGAACGAATGTTAGAGGAATTGCGCCAAAGAGAAGAATCACCCGCTAATTTACCCTTTTTTCAACGGGAAAAAGCCCGTCGTCTGGCTAATCAAAACCCACAGGATGCCACGGAGTTAATGAAACAGTTACCGCCAGAATTACAAGCATCCCCTTCTCCCTCTCCCAGTAGTCCGGCACCCCCAGAAACAGCCGATCCCTCCCAGTCCCCCGTCCCTAGTTCTATCATTATTGATAGGAGCGGCACTTCGGTAAACTATTAGGGTTGGTATCGGGAGGACGGTAATGGGTTTGTTTGAGCGCATGGGCCAAGCAATTCGCGCCCAAGTCAATAGTCTGATTCAGGAAAATCAAGATCCGGAAAAACTGCTGGAAAAAGCGATCTTGGCGATGGAAGGGGAATTGATCCAAATGCGACAAGCCCTAGCGGCAGCCGTCGCTACCCAGAAACGCACCGAGCGCCAACGACAACAACAGGAAAAAGCCGCCCAAACTTGGCACGAACGCGCCCAATTAGCCCTACATCACGGTAACGAGGAACTCGCCCGTCAAGCTCTCAGCCAATGGCAAACCTATCAAAGTCAGATCGCCCCCCTACAAACCTCCCTGCAACAACAGACGGCTATTATACAAAAGTTAAAGAAAGAACTCTTGACAATTGAACGCAAATATGCTGAGATGAAAGCACAGAAAAGCCTTTATCTGGCCAGATTGCGATCAGCGAGCGCCAGCCAAAAAGCCCAAGAAATTATGGGCAGTTTGAACAGCAGTCAGATGGGGACTATTTTCGAGAAATTAGAAGCAAAAGTCCTAGAAGCCGAATCCCAAGCCGATTTAATCCAGTATAAAGACCCCTTAGAGCGACAATTCCAAGATTTGGAGGGACAAAAACAAATTGAAGCGGAATTACTCAAGTTAAAACAAGAAAACTTGGATGGGTGATGTGGGGTGTGGGGTGTGGGGTGTAGGGTGTGGGGTGTGGGGTGTGGGGAGAAAAAAGCTGTCTCCTGACTCTTGACTCCTAACTCCTATCCCCTATCCTAGCTCTCGTGGTTTATATTGGATAATGAGCCGTTAGGCAAGATAGGAAATTTTAAGAACAGTTAACTGATTTAGTACACACCGAGAGGAACAAGAGCGTCATGGGTTTATTCGATCGCCTTAGCCGAGTTGTCCGAGCTAACCTCAATGATATGGTGAGCAAGGCTGAAGATCCAGAAAAAATGCTGGAGCAAGCTGTCAGTGATATGCAAGAGGATCTAGTACAGGTACGTCAAGCGGTTGCTAGAGCGATCGCTGAACAGCGACAAACGGAACAAAAATACAGCAAAGACCAGTCAGAAGCCAATAAATGGGAACAAAGAGCCAAATTAGCCCTTTCTAAAGGGGATGAAAATCTCGCCAGGGAAGCTCTTAAACGCAAGAAAGATTTCACGGAAACCGCCGCCATTCTCAAAAATCAACTGGATCAGCAAACGGTACAGGTAGATAGTCTGAGAAAAAACTTGATTGCGCTCGAAAGTAAGATTTCTGAGGCAAAAACCAAGAAAAATATGTTAGTAGCTCGCTCCAGAGCCGCAAAAGCTAACGAACAACTCCAAAAAACCCTCGGCAGTATCGATACCAGTAGTTCCATGTCCGCTTTTGAGCGCATGGAAGCAAAAGTTATCGAGTCGGAAGCCCGTGGTCAAGCGATCGCTGAAATCGGTGGTGTCGGCATCGAACAGGAATTCGCTAGACTAGAATCGGGTAGCGATGTGGAGGATGAATTAGCAATGCTGAAAGCACAAATGTCCGGGGGAGCATTACCCGGTACAGCTTCTAGTCAACCCACTTTACCCCAAGCAACCACCGTCAGGGATTCGGCAGTGGATGCGGAATTAGAGGAATTGCGATCGAAGTTAAAAGAACTGTAAAACTTTGAGAGCGTCGAGACGTACTATCTATGGTACGTCTTATAGTTTTGTTGTTGAGATAGGGAATAAGCTAAGACGCATTTTAACCGCCGTCGGGGGGGCAAGGGTAGGGTTGATTCATGAATCAACCCTACCCTGAATCAACCCTAGGGCAAGGGGGGGGTTGGAGGGTGTTGCCTCTTGCATCATCTCAACAAGCAATTTAAATACTTAACATCTTATTAATTGCTAGTCATAATTAACCATAACTATTATGCAGGATAATTTATCTAATTTACGTTCCTCAATTATCGAAGTAATTGCCTTACAAAAAA
This sequence comes from Microcystis sp. LE19-131.1A, assembly GCF_027532015.1. Lineage (NCBI taxonomy): Bacteria > Bacillati > Cyanobacteriota > Cyanophyceae > Chroococcales > Microcystaceae > Microcystis > Microcystis sp. LE19-131.1A. The sequence continues at coordinate 3,170 of NZ_JAPZSS010000111.1, forward strand.
GAGCCGAGCAAGAGTACAACCAAGCACAAGCTGAGGTTTTAAAATGGGAAAAAAGAGTTAAACTCGCTCTAGATAAAGGTGATGAGTCTTTGGCACAAGAAGCTAATATAAAGAAAAAACATTCCCCATCTTTTGGGGGTAAAGGGGCGATCAACCGTCGTTGATCGCCCCTAACTTGAATTTTCACTCGCTTAAGGGTTTGATTGATTTGGATCAGAAGGTCGGTCTCGGTTAGCTTCTTCAATGGCTTTTTTTAGTTTGTTTGTTTCTTTTTCCGCCTCTCTTACGTCTCTTTCCAATTCTGGAAAGCTATTGTTCCGAGCAATGCCAAAAACATTCTTCCAAGCTTCCACAGCTAAAAATCCAAGTCCGAAAATCAGCAAAATTCGCACGATAATGCTGTCAAGCTTCTGTTTTTCGTTGTCGTTCATATCAGGCATACTCCAATGTATTTACTGAGTATTTTATCAAGGCGATCTTCTCTGGATCGGGCAATCGAGCGGCGATCAAAATAAACCCGCTGCTTTTGCCTTCTCTAATTCTAAAACTGATTCTACATCTTCTTAATTGGGCGGTTAATTCTGCGAGGCTAATATTTGCAAAATTGCTAAATTTTGCAAATATTCTGGTGTTCTGGAGTCGGTAAAGCCATTGCTCCGGCTAATTCCGCTCTGAAAGAGTGGTTGGCTGCGTTGGTACTGCTAAAAGCACGAATGTTACTGGGTAAAACTGCCCATCCACCCACCCTCAAGGATTCAGCAGTAGATGCAGAAATAGAGGAATTGCGATCGAAGTTAAAAGAACTGTAAAACTTTGAGATTGTCGAGACGTATTGCAGCCCTTCTCATCAATATGAAGTATAGCCTAATCTGGTATCTAAGACCGAAGACTGGCTAATGTTAACCGTTTTGGCGTTTCCCAGAACGAAAACTTTGTACCTCATCATTATAAAAAAAATTCCCAAACAATGCCGCTCAAAACCCTTTAATTCTGAAGATAATCCTAAGATTCAGCCCGAAAAAGAGCCAGAAAGGTGAGGATAGCTAGGATGGAAGTGAAAAGCAATTTTGACTCGAAATTATCCCAAGGGATCGATCGCATTTAACGAAACCCTTACCCCAACAGCATAAGACAAGAGAAGGACTTATTAAGGAGAAACCCAGCCATGAAAATCGGCGTAATCAAAGAAAGTGACCAAGGCGAGGCGCGGGTGGCGCTAGTGCCGGATACCGTCGCCCGTTTAGTCAAGGCGGGATTTGAGGTAATTGTCCAAAATGGGGCGGGAATTAGTGCCAACTTTGCCGATAGTGCCTATAGTGCCGTGGGAGCCGCCCTGAGCGAAAATGGCGAATATATCTATGAAACTGCCGATATTATTCTCAAAGTCGTCCCTCCTAGCGATAGCGAGATCGATCGCCTGAAAGGTGGCGGGATCCTCATCGGCTTTCTCGATCCCCTGCGTCAACCCCGGCGCATTGCCAAATTAGCCGATCGCGGAATCACCGCTTTGAGCATGGAATTAATTCCCCGCAGTAGTCGCGCCCAGAGCATGGATGCCCTCTCCTCTCAGGCTAACCTCGCCGGTTACAAAGCGGTACTCCTCGCCGCCGTGCAGCTGCCGAAAATGTTCCCGATGATGACTACCGCCGCCGGTACGATCGCCCCCGCCAAAGTGCTGGTATTGGGGGCAGGAGTTGCCGGATTGCAAGCTTGCGCTACCGCCCGCCGTTTGGGGGCAGTGGTGGAGGCTTTTGATATTCGTCCGCAAGTCAAAGAAGAAGTGCAGAGTGTCGGGGCGAAATTTATTGAAATGCCCCTAGAAGAAGATACCGTCGCCGATAACGGTTATGCCAAAGAGGTTTCTCTTAGCACACAGGAGCGCATTTGTCAAGCCCTAACGGAACCAATTAAGCGGGCTGATGTGGTGATCACCACGGCCCAAGTACCGGGGAAACAGGCCCCGCTGCTAGTCACCAAAGAAATGATCGCCACCATGAAAGCGGGGTCGGTAATCGTTGATTTAGCGGCGGAACAGGGCGGAAATTGCGCCTACACCCAACCGGGACGAGAAATCATTGTTAATGGGGTAAAAATCGTCGGAGCCGTTAATCTTCCAGCTACAGTGGCCACCAATGCCAGCCAGATGTACGCCAAAAACCTGCAAATGCTGCTACAGCTTTTAGTCAGCAAAGAGGGCAGTTTAAACCTCGATTTTGCCGATGACATCATTGATAGTGCCTGTGTCACCCACGCTGGCGAAATCCGCAACCAACGCATTAAATCCGCCCTCAGTGAACAGTTATCCGCTTTTTAGCTATCAGGAGTCAGGAGTCAGGAGTCAGGAGTCAGGAGGCAGAAGGCAGAAGGCAGAAGGCAGAAGGCAGAAGGCAGCTTTATTCTCCCCACACCCCACACCCCACACCCCACACCCCACACCCCACACCCCACACCCAATCCCCTATTTCTTTAACCAATGACTGCCCAACTTTTAACCGCTTTAGTGGTATTTGTCCTCGCTTCCTTTGTCGGTTTCGAGGTGATCAATAAAGTTCCTCCCACTCTCCATACACCCCTGATGTCGGGAGCGAATGCAATTTCCGGTATCGCCGTTGTCGGTGCGCTCCTCATCGCCGGAGGCACGGATTGGCACGAATTAACCGTAATTTTAGGGTTAATTGCCGTTATTTTGGCGATGGTTAACGTGGTCGGTGGTTTTGTCGTTACCGATCGAATGCTGCAAATGTTCAAGAAAAAAGAGGCTAAATCATGAATAATGCCCTGATCACAGGGATCGAGTTATCCTATCTACTCGCCGCCATTTTATTTATCATCGGTCTTAAACAATTATCTTCCCCCGCTACCGCCCGTCAAGGCAATTTTCTGGCTGCCATCGGGATGCTAATCGCCGTTATTGCCACCTTAATCAATCAAGAAATCCTCAGCTATGGTTTAATCGCCGTAGCGTTGGTGATTGGTTCAATTATCGGCTTAGTTTCGGCGCAAAAAGTCCCGATGACAGCTATGCCCCAAATGGTGGCGATTTTTAACGGTTTAGGCGGTGCTGCCAGCGCTTTAATTGCCATGGGCGAATACTGGCGTTTACTGCAAAGTGGTGAAAATATTGCCTTTGACTCGATACTGATCGCTATTTTGGGTATATTGATCGGTGGTGTCACTTTTACTGGTAGTGTCCTCGCTTTTGCCAAATTACAGGAATTAATCAGTGGCGCACCCGTAACTTTTCCTTTCCAGCAACCCTTTAACATTCTCTTGCTACTCACCTTTTTAGGGGGTAGTGTCTATCTCTTTTTTAATCCCACCTCGATCGATGTTTTCCTGACCTTGGTGGGACTTTCCCTAATTTTCGGGGCTTTATTCGTGCTTCCCATCGGCGGCGGCGATATGCCCGTGGTTATCTCCCTCTTAAACTCTTTTTCGGGACTTGCCGCCAGCGTAGTCGGTTTTATCCTGATGAATAGTATGTTGATCATCGCCGGTGCTTTGGTGGGTGCGTCGGGGATTATCCTAACTCAGATCATGTGTAAAGCCATGAATCGATCGCTGGCTAGTGTACTATTTGGGGCATTTGGTACAGGTGCTAGTGCCGGAGGCGAAGCGAGCGCCACTTCTAGCCTCGATAAATCGGTTCACGCCATTGATTCAGAAGAAGGGGCCATGATGCTCGGTTATGCCCGTTCTGTGGTGATTGTACCAGGTTACGGCATGGCAGTGGCCCAAGCACAACACGCAGTGCGAGAATTGGCTGAACAGTTGGAAAAAAATGGCGTTGAGGTTAAATATGCTATTCACCCCGTGGCGGGAAGAATGCCCGGACACATGAATGTACTACTGGCCGAAGCTAATGTTCCCTATCCGCAGCTCTACGATATGGATGATATTAATCCTGAGTTTGAGCGCGTCGATGTGGCGTTAATTATTGGGGCGAATGATGTGGTTAATCCCGCTGCCCGTCACGATAAAGCTAGTCCGATTTATGGAATGCCGATTCTCGACGTGGATAAGGCACAGCACACGATCGTGATTAAGCGCAGTATGCGATCGGGTTTTGCTGGGGTAGAAAACGAATTATTCTACAATCCTAAAACCTTTATGCTCTTTGGTAGCGCTCAAGATGTGGTAGCACAATTAGTATCACAAGTCAAGGATTTGTCATAATTCTTAACAAATAGGACGGGGTGAAAACCCCGTCTTTTTTTTATCGGATTTTTCAGAGTTTAAAGATAATCAAGAACTAATTCCCCTTTGCTCACTTTTTCGCTAATTAAAGTTCTGACTAACTCTAATTCTTCCAGGGTCACTTTACCATCAGACCTCATAGCTAGAGCAATTCTTTCCCTTTCCCCTTGAGTGATCACGCCATCAACACTAGCCTGTTCGATAATAGCGCGCAACTTTTCTAGTTCCTGATGTTCTTCGGCGGTTAATTCTGCTTGATTAGGACGAGATATTTCCATAAAAATTTCTCCTTGAGGGATCAACACAAACTTGGTAATTTTTTCTAAGTAGTGGAACCCATGGCAGTTATCCCCAGTCAGCATCAGGAATTAGGGACGATGCCTAATCAGTTTACGCTTCATATTTGCTCGGAAACCCTCTCAACAAATACGTTTGTATTAAGAAACATTAATAAAGCTGAGAGCCTTGACTATTGCCTCTGGGTTATTCCCTTGCCTCACGGTTAACTTTAATTTTGTTCGACCACTTAGAGTTGGCGAATACATTATAGCAGTTATCTTAATGGTGAGAAAAACGCTGTAGTATAACTTTGTGTCTTTGTGCTTGACGAAAAAAGCTGTCTTGTCCGCTCCAGAAACTAGGTTAATTTAATCTAATTCTACCTGCAAGGCTCGCAATTTCGCCTCTAGCATTTGCCCTCGTTGTTCAGCAGTTTCTGCCCGTTACGGAATGGGAATGTTTTTTAAACTTAGGGTAGCCTTTCTTTACTTTAACTTTATTTTGGCAATTATCGTAAAAACGAGTAATTGCCCGCAAGGTTCTTTCTACAGCAGTCTGGCAAGCATGGGAGTTTAAATCATCAACAAATTTAAACTCTTTTCTTAATGCTGTGTTGTACCGAAATAACTCGGTTTTGCCAACACCCCGATTATCCATCCAATAACGCAGGACTTTATTCCGAACAAATTGGGTTGTCCGTATTGCTTCGTTAATGGCTTCTATCTGATTAAGTTTTGGCTTAACCTTGCATTCTAGTACAAACATTTTGACACTGCTTGACCGAGTATCAACATCTTAATACAAAATTCCTTAAGTTGACAATACATATTTATTTAAAGCTGCCCGACCCTACACTAAAGGAAGGGTTTGTACCCAAATTTTCGATCAAACTAATCCTATTGAAAGATTAAAAAGGGTTTTACCATTATTCAGCAAGCCCTAATTTAGGTTATACTTCTGGCTGAATGGAAATTAATTTTGCACCATTACAAAATGTGAGACGGGGACGATCACGGAGTTACAGAACCGGTTAGGTTAAGATAAAATACCAGTGGTCGCTTTAATATCACCTAAATAGTCGGTTTTTTGTGTCTTTCCCCCGACTATCGGCTGCTACCACTGGTTTGCTGTTGTTTGTTGTTGTAATCTGAGGAAATATAGTTCTTGCGTTCCCAAGCGCCTGAACTGCATTTATCTCTCTAGTAAAAATTGTAACAGACAATACCCATTTTGTGTAAAAAAAAGTAAACAATTTGGTAAAAAATTATTTTTTGCGGTAATCCTCAACCCTCTGAGGACAGCCCCAGATTACTGTTTCCTGTTTGTAAACCACCATACCGGGCTTTGCGCCCTTGGGTTTATAGACGTATTTAGGACGGGTATAGACAACGGGAACCTGTTCACTATGGCGAGCGCGGCTATAATAAGCGGCGTAATCGGCGGCAAATTGCAGATCGGCGGCTTCTGGAACTGTACCGGGACTTAAACGCAGTAAAACGTGACTACCAGGGATTTCTTGGCTATGAAACCAGATATCGTAATCGGTGGCACTACGAAAAGTTAGCCGATCATTTTGACGGTTATTTCTGCCAATCCACAATTCTATTCCAGAGGGAGTAATAAAGCGCATGGGTTCGGATTCTTTATTATTCGTCCGATTACGCTGGTAATTGCTTTCTAGATACTTCTGTTGAATTAATTCTTCTTGTATCTCGTCTAATGCCTCTAAATCTTCGCTGCTGCTATAATTTTCTAGTTGACTTAAACTCGATCGCACCTGTTCGAGATAATTAATTTCACTGACCACTTCCTCTAATAAAGGTTCCACCGCTAACCGGGCCCTTTTTAATTTCTGATGTTGTTTATACAAATATTGGGCATTCTGCACGGGATTTCTTTCGGGATCGAGAGGAATAATGACAGGTTTTCCTGTTTGGAAATCCGCCAAAGTAATGCTAGTCATTCCCTGCTGTATTTGCTGTAAATTTGCCATTAATAAATCCCCTTGCTCTTTATAGCGATCAGCATGAGCAGATTCTGCTAGTCTTGTTTGAAATCCTGCCGCTTTAGTTTGCAGTTTAGTCAGTAAAGAGGTGATTTTTTGGTTTAATTTTTGCTGTAGTTGTCGAAAGTTTTCTTGATTAATTCGGTCGCTATAATAACGGTTTAATAATTCTTGGACATTTTTAGCCGCTGCCAGCATCTCCCCACCGATAACTGTATAACCTTCTCTCGTCCATCCCGGTTGAAAGGTTTTATTTTCAAGGATTTTTAACCATTCTTGCCAGGCCGAAAAGAGCTTTTCCCAATCATTATTATCTAACTGATCCGTGTTTAATTTTGGGTTAATTTTGGCTTTTTGTAACAGCGATCGAGCGATAACGGGACTAACCCCACGATAGGTACTAACTAGCTGTTTTTCGATAGTTTTAGGGATTAAACTAACTTTCGCTTGCCAACTGCTCAAGGATTCTTCTAAACTGGGGTCTGTTGCCAATAAAACGGGGGGTAGTTGATAGGTTTGTCCCGTTTGTACGGTGCGAACACTAGACTGGGTGGCATTGACTTGATGGGCAACGGTGACAATTTGATTGTCAGCCGTAGTTAAAATGACATTGCTATATTTGCCCATAATTTCTATATACAAATGCCACAGCGCCGGATCATCGGGACGTTTGGCAAATTGCAGATCAATGACTCTTTCCCACGGGGCAACAAATGCTAATTTTGTCAGGGCAAAACCATTGAGTTGATGACGCAATTGATCGCTGAAAGTGAAGGTATCAGGGACTTTCGGCGGTGGATCACCAATATGCAGCCGCGCTCCTTGGGGATGCCAAGAAATAATTAACCATCCCTTGCGCTCGAAGGTTCGTAAATGGAGGGCGATGGTTTGGCGATCAATTTGATACACTTGTTCTAGTCTGGCTGGCAGCCAAGGGGCGGCAATTTCGGCACAAGTGGCACTGAGGGTGGTAAAGTCTAGGGATTGCATTTTCAGGATTCAGGAGATCTTCTCGATGCCAAAGTTGGCACCGCCAAGCATGAAAATATAATAGCTTCCCACTAAGGCTAAGACAAAAAAGTTGTTTCCTCAATTAAAAACAGATTTGGTGTCAGAATCTATCGGTGGAGGTATCCCAGTCTTAGCCGAAAAGCTGAGGAGCGCCTTTTCTGAGTTTTCTCTGGATGGCTATTAGCAACTGCACAAGCGTCCATCTTCCATGTGAACAATGCGATCAGCAATATCTAAAATCCGATTATCGTGGGTAACGAGTACAATAGTACAGTGCTGTTCTTTGGCTAAACGTTGCATCAAATTTACCACGTCTCGTCCCGTTTTACTATCGAGGGCGGCTGTTGGTTCATCGGCTAAAACTAATGGGGGATTACCGGCCAAAGCTCGTGCGATCGCTACCCTTTGCTTTTGTCCCCCAGATAAGCTATCTGGATAATAGTCGATCCGATGTCCTAAGCCGACTTTTTCTAATATTAAAGCAGCGCGTTCTTCTGTTTCCCGTCCGCCGAGATGTTCCTGAAGCTCGATCGACATTTGTACATTCTGTCTTGCGGTTAGAAAGGGTAACAAATTATGGGCTTGAAAAATATAACCAATTTGACGGCGGGTTTGGACTAATTGTTCTTCACTAGCCCCCCGTAATTCTTTTTCAAAATGCTGTAAGCTTCCTTCTTGAACAGAGCGTAGGCCACCGATTAAGGATAGTAAGGTTGTTTTTCCGGAACCAGAGGGGCCAGTTAAAATAACGATCTCTCCCGCTATGATTTTTAGGTTGATCTGAAAAAGAACTTGTTTTTTCAGCTTTCCTTGACCGAAATAGTGATTGAGGTTTTGAATATCAATAACGTCCATAGACCGCTTTGTTCCTTGAGATGAGGTATAGATATTTGTTTCTTTTTTCTAAAAAATATCCGCCGGATCGGCATCTTGCAATTTTTTAACAGCAGTGGCTCCCGAAACGAAGGCCATGACTAAGGTTAAGATAAAGACAAAAACCGCTCGATCAAGCGACATATTGACAGGTAATAAGGTGGCATTTTTAGTAAACTCATATTGAATATTAGCGATCAAAAAACCTGGAATATATCCGAGAACAGCAATTAAAAAAGCCTGTTGTAAAACCATTGATAAGAGATAGCGATGACGATAGCCCATTGCCTTTAGGGTGGCGTATTCTGAAAGATGTTCCGAAACATTTGTATAGAGAATTTGATAAACTACCACCACACCAACAATAATTCCTAGAGCAACTCCTAGGTTAAAAATAAACCCGATCGCCGTGCTAGTTTGCCAATATTTTTTTTCAAAGTTAACAAATTCGCTTTTCGACAAGACTCGAACATCTTTTGGCAAGTATTTTCTGAGTTTTTCTAGGGTTTTTTGAATATCTTGATCTGGTTTTAGTTTAATCAAACCCACATCAATAAAGCCTTTTTTGCGATTATCAAAAATTCGTAAAAAATTTATATGGCTAGTCACTAAATTTCCATCGGAGCCAAAGGAAGTCCCAAACTGAAATAAACCCACCACATTAACCTTGCGATTTCCGTTGGGATTTCCCAACTCTGTGCTTACGCTTCCATCCCTGCGAAAATCTTGGGCAATTGTCCCGAATTCACTACGAGAACCCTGATCAAATAATACCGTATTAGGCATTTTTAATTTCTCGATATTTTCGGTAATTCCAGGCAAATTGAGTACGGGGTGTCTCAGATTAATACCAAGGACAAAAATATTACGCCAATAATTACGAGTATTAGGATTTTTCCATTGAGCAAAATCGAGATAAATCGGGCTAACGTAATCGACTTCATCAAAAGCAAGTGATTGTAAAAGTCGTCGTTCTGGGAAACTTTTCATCGCAATTAAGGCAGTCGAGCGAGGACTGATTAAAAAAATATCTCCTTGTAAACTTTGATGGAAACGAACGGCACTATCGAAGAGAGCATCGCGAATCCCCAACTGCATAAAAATAATCACCACGGAAAAAATTACGCCTGAAAGAGCCACCAGTAGACGAACTTTTTGATGCTTTAGCTGTAGCCAAGCCGTGGCTAACTTAGTGCCTCGTTTCTGGAATAATTTTCGCTTATTCACTTGGTTTCTCCTTGATTTTGGGCATTGCTATCCTCAATTACCACCGTCACTTCCAAATTGCTTAAGCCAGATACTTGGGTGCTCGATTCGGGGGTAAGGCGAATTTTCACTTCCACTACCCTGGCATCGGCATCGGCTACCGGATCAGTACCAAGAACATTTTGCCGGCCCACTTGTAAACCAATTTCGCTAACAACTCCCGTTAATTCTCCGGCTAAACCATCACTCCGAATCGTAGCGGTTTGTCCGACGCGCACCCGTTGAATGTCTGTTTCGTAAACTTCTGCGCGAACATACATTTCCCCAGTTTCACCTAAATCAACAATCCCCTCATTGCCGACAACTTCTCCGGGCCAGGTACGAATTTTCAGAATTTGACCGCTTTTTGGTGCTTTTACATAGGCTAGGTTTAATTCGGCTCGGGCCCGTTTTACCAAGGCTTGATCAGATATTAATTGGGCTTCGGCAACTTGGACATCGACAGGACGAACTTCGGCGACCGCTTCTAAAGCCGCTTGATTGGCTTTGATCTCTTGAGCAAGGGTGGTTCGGGTGCGATCAAGATTGGCTTTGGCCTCCTGAATACGTTGCTTCATGGTGCGCTCAATTCGATTCAGATTCGCTTCCGCTTCTTGTAAACTTTTAGCTATGGTTTCGGCTTGTAGACAAAAGCGGTCCCGTTCTTGCTCCGGTACAGCCCCATCTAGGTACAGGGTTTGATAACGGCGGCAATCCGTTTGTGCGTTGATTAATTCGGCCCGAATTCGTTCGATAGTTGCCTTTCGGGCCGAGGTTTCCCCTTGTAACTCCGCTTCTAAACTGGCAATGGTCGCCTGTTGGGTAGCAATCTGTCCCCTTAATTCCGCTCGTGTTTTTTGGAAACGAGCATCTTGTGCGGCCACATCTCCCTGTTTTGCCCCCGCTTTAACTTGCGCTAAACGGGCCTCGGATATTTTCCTCTGGGCTTCGGCTTGGGTTAAAGCGGCTTGAAGGCGCTCATGGTTGTCTAAAATTGCGATAATTTGACCATTTTTCAGATGATCTCCTTGTTTTACTAGGAGTTGGGCTACCCTCGTTCCCTCCATGAAAGCAGGGGCCGAGATTTTAATCACTTCTCCCTTGGGTTCGAGATAGCCTCTGGCGGAGATAGCAGTGGGACTAATCTTCGATGGGGAATAAATCGCCGCCGGAGCGGGGCTATTCCCTCGAAAACGTAAGAGAAAATAGGTAGCACTTGAACCAGTTAATATAGCAACTGTAATGACAGTAACACTTGTTATCCAGCCTCTAGGTTTCACAAAAAATGCAGATTTAACCATTGTTTAGTTGATTCTAACCAAAAAATAAGGGCAAAACAGGAAACTACCGAGACTGTACAAAGGCCGACGGGGAAGGAGTTAGGGATTTTTTCGGATCATTCGACCGATGAAAGCAAGGGCAGAAACGAAGAATATAGCCCCACCGGTAGCTGGTTCGGGGGTGGACTGTAAGCTCGATTGAGCAACGGCGGCGATTGCTCTTTGTCCGGCGGTCGAGGGATGGAGTTGATCCCAAAAAAAGTAACTATCGGGATCACTACAAACACTCACAACCAGATTAGTGACTAGACAGGGTTCTGTTACGTTACTAAACCCAAAACGAGCGGGATTGGCTTGTAATTGGTTGAAACTATCCCAGAAATCTAGAGTCATAATTTTCACCTGGGATCCAAAGGTTGTTTGCAAATGGTTGATTCGAGTAAATAGCAGCTCTCGATGCTCTGTGGTGAAGTGATTGAGAGCCGCTTCTCGTCCAGTCCCTTGCACAAGAGGTACTTTTCCTAAATCGAAAAGATTACTGACCATGATTTGGCTGGCCCCCATACCAACAAGAGCGCGAATAGAAATTTCTAGATTGTTCACCGCCACCACTGGCTCAGTGATGCCGCCAAACACATAGTCATTAGCACCGGCAGCGATGATATATAATCCCCGAGGATCGGCGACCGTTACGCTATTAAGATATTGATTGACTTGCGTGAGGACTCCTGGCCAACTTGGATTAATCGTGTTCAGCGTCCCTGTATTCGCTCCGCCAAAAGCAAAATTGGTGGCGGCATTAACCGTTAATCCCAGAGATTGGGCGAGATACTCCACCCAAACTGGGCCATTGGTAAAACGTCCCTCGGCATACAGGGGAGCCGGTGGAAATGCTCCACCAGTAGCCTGATACACTCGACCGATATCTACGTTACTGTCACCAAAAACATAGATTTCATCAATGTTAAAGCTACTCGCTTGAACCGAAGATTGTATTACTCCTGCACAGAGTAAGGAAAGAGAACCAATCCCAAAAGCTTGAAAGGTTATTGTTCGGAGAGGATGTGTCCTCAACCAATATTCAGGAAAAATAAGCGAGACAGATAACCTTTTACTTGTGGACATATCTTGAGGTTTTCGGAAATAAATAAAAACACATTTTCTGAGAAATGCTATTAAAATTGAGCAAAACAATTCCCTAAGAAGTTATTTCCTCTGGCAATTGACAAAAAGTTACCACGATCTGACAAGAAGGAATTCCATTGGCTAAAAATAGATAAAGACAAGCTCGTTCGGATGGTTTTTTTGACCAGCAATAAACCGGGATACCTTGTTGATTAGATGCGGGTTGCTCTGAAGCGTAAATATCGAGAAATAGGGGAGTTTTTCTTTTTTGGTCTGAATTGAGAGGACAAAGAGCAGCAGCGAGGATAAAAATAGAGCCAATTTCACTTAAGCGTCTTTGCTCTAACGAAACTAGATTGCCAGACTGTAGAGATGCTAATTCTTTTTCGGTCAGATTTAGCCCTAACGATTTGACCCCTTGATGAATTTCTTCATAGGTAAACATGACTTTTTCCGAGTAATTCTTAAGAGCAAGAATGGAGAGTTGTCAGGAAAGAAATAGGTGGCTATTAATCATATTACTTGATCATCCTAGCCGCACCTATTCCTAGAAAACACCCTTGATAAACACGGCTAAAACCAAGGGTTTAAAGAAGATTGATATTGATAATGTTTAAATTCCTCAGTTGTGCAAGCAATTTGATGATTATGAGGAATTTTTTTCATCTTTAATCGATGATAAAATTCTCCGAACGAGGCGACCCCTGACAAAAGCAAGAGTCGCAGGAAGTGATAGAGATGTTTAGGAGCTATTACTCCCCCCAAACCAAACCCCCTCCACTGAAAAACGAGATACCAAATCGCTCCATAGAAATGAGTGTATTTGATGCTCGTAAAGATGTTACTACGAAAAGGCTCATATTGAACATTTTCTAGGAAGCTATCAAAATGGACTAGCGGTTGATAGTCACCTAGTAGCTGATCCCCTCGATAACAATCCAGTAAGCCTAGGTTAGCTTTTCGTTCAACTAATTGATTTAATTGTTCGTAAATCTCGACAAAAAGTGAATTGACTGTCTGACGATGAATCTTGACAAATCCCTCAATAAAGGAAACATTGAGATGCCATTTTCCCACATACAGGGGTACCAAAATTCCGAACCACCAGATGTACTCGAAATAGATTCGCCAACTCATGATACTGGCATGACCGAGTTGAGTTTTGTGATCGCGCATAAGTTGATTCACTCCTTCCGCTTGTGCGAGATTAAATTGGTTGTAAGCTACGCGTTTAACCTCGGCATCTGCTTCTCCTGCTAACTTCGATCGAATGACTTCAGTAACACTTTCGATGGCAAAAGTGGTCAGGGATGTACCCATAGAATAAAAAGCATCGAAAATATAAGCCGCATCCCCAATCACATACCAATTATCTGCCGAAAGAACTTCCTTACTGGTGTGAGCGATTCTCGGCCAGTAGTGAAAATCGATCTTCTCTCCACTGCTCAATAAATCATAAAGAAGTTTGTGATTAGCTTTGAGAAATGCGTAAAACTTCTGTTCTTGATTTAGATAATCGGCGGGAATAATTTCATGATGATGGATAACTCCGATCGAAATTTCTTGAGTGTCTGTGTCCGTGGGAATCATCCATAGCCAATGACCTTGCCCGAACCAGTGATTAGTGGCATAGTAGTGACTACAGGATGTGGCTTCTGGATCATAGCCAGAGTGAAAAAGAGTTCGATCAATATTTTTAACCCGTACCCATGCCGAACCCGTATTTACACCACAAAGATGCTCCGGATCGAAAATAACATTATCCGTTTTTTTGCCGATAATAAATTGACGACCAGCGGCATCTACTAAATGTTTAGCGGTTAATTCAATCACTTCATCGTGCAATTTCACCTTGACTTGATGGGGATCATTTCCGGGATGAATAGTAACATCAACGACACGACCATTATAAAAATCAACTCCCATTTCCTTATTCATTCGTAACAGATCCCGCTCAAATTTAGCTCGATTCATTTGGCTAGAGGCAAGGGGGGGCTGTCGATTCGTCCAAATATGGTAGTAATCCTCGATGGTATCGGTTTTGTGAGAATCTTTTGGCCAGTGAAAATTTAAGCCAAATTTGGGAGGATGATTTTCAATCATGTATTCGTAAAGACCCAACTCTTTACAAATAAATAAATTAGCAATTTCTACCGTTGACTCGCCAATTTTTAGATCCTTATCGCTACGATTTTCTGGACGAGGATCGATTAAAGCGATCTTGATATTGGGAACCTTAAGCATCAGGTGACGGGCTTGGCAAACGCCCGCAAAACCAGCACCCATAATCACAACATCATAGACGAATTGCCGAACAGAATTAGTGGTTTTCATCATGACAATTACCGAGAACAGGAGTAAATAGAGACAGTGGAACAGAAAATTTAGCTGATCGTGCTAATAATGTGGGCTGGTAACAAAGAATTGGCTTCAGATTGGAGCAGAGGTACCGCTCCCCTGGAACCCTTTTTCATCTCCTTTTTCACACGAGCAATATAAGGCTCATAATCCACTTGCATTGTGTGACGGGCTGAATAACCGTAACGTTGACAAACTTGTTCTTTTTCTTGGAAGATTTCCCGTTTCATTGTCCTAGAATCGGGCAACTTGTACTCTCCTAATAAGTATTGACTAATCCACTGACTTTGTAATTCAGCGATCGGCATAACCGGACCGATCGGTTGTAATAGGCCAATAAAAAATAAATCACGATAGTCAGGGTGAAAAACATGATGGAATAGTTGTACCTCATTATTTTTAACCTCGATCACTTCTGAACGGAAAAAAGGAAAGCTCACGTTATAGCCAGTGCAATAGATAATTTCATCCACTTTTTCTCGGCTTCCGTCCACAAAGATCACTCCATCTCCATCTAACTTTTGAATGTTGGGTTTCGGTTTAACTCGTCCGTGAGATAGGGCGGAAAAAATATCGGAACTGATGGTAGGATGAGCGTGCATATAAGGATGATCGGGATCGGGGAGACCATACTGGCTTAATTTTCCCACCTGCAATTTCACCGCAAAAGCTTGAATTTTTAATTTCCAGGAGAACGGTAAAAAACGAGGAATTGGCGCTAGATCAAGCGGGGTTCCTAAAACGTGTTTAGGAATAATATGAAAGCCGCGTCTTACGGATAAGTAAGTATTTCGAGCAATCCGAGATACTTCAACGGCAATATCCATCGCAGAATTGCCAAAACCGACTACAACAATATTTTTATCCTGATAAATTTCCCCACTCTTATAGTAATGACTATGGGTTTGTTTGCCCTCAAATTCTCCAGGAAAAGACGGGTTAGGCCAACGAGGATTCCAGTGGTGTCCATTGGCAACAATTAGGGCCCGATAATTATGGCAAGATTGATCGTCGAGAGTAATTTGCCAACCACCCAATTCTAGAGGTTCAGCTTGAACGACTTTTGTTTGAAAATGAATATGGGGCTTAAGGCCAAAATGCTCGGCATAATCATCAAAGTATTGAGCGATTTGACTGTGATGCGGGAAATTAGGATACTCCTCCGACAAAGGATAATCGGAGTATTGCATCAGTTGTTTGGAAGTGTTAATATGCAGGGAGCGATAGGCACTAGATAAACCATTGGCATTGTTATAGACCCAAAGGCCGCCCACACGGTTACTCATTTCATAACAATCAAAGGTAATTCTTCGCTCTTTTAAGACCTTACAAGCTGCGATGCCTGAAGCACCAGCACCGATAATACATACTCGATCGAGCAGGGAATTCATCGTTCTACGTTCTCCAGAGTTTCAAAATTTCACTCGAAAAAGTCAGGGAGGAAATCAGGGGTACCCCCGATTTCCAAAGGGAATTTAATGCTGTTCAACTACTCGATAATGATGTTCCAGAACCGCCGGAAAAGCACCCCGTAGGATGGGCAATAAACGCTCTGTCCAATTCATAAAAACATTCGGTTGGGGACACTCGATCGCTCGGGCAATTACTGCCGCCACCGTATCGGCCGAAGCCATCGGCACTGGAGAACGACCATCAATTAAATACCCGGAACGCTTTTGGGCAACTTGCCAAAATTCTGTCTGAGTTTCCCCAGGACTCACCAAAACGACTTTAAATTGATGGCCCATCTCGCGGCGAGCAACGGTGAGTAGGGATGAAACCGCGCTTTTCGAGGCACTATAAACCCCGTAACCCGTGGGCAAAGCATAGGCAACGACAGAAGAAACACCGACAAAAACACCTTCGTGAAGATGGGGAGCGCTAGCTTGTAAGGTGTAGAGTAAGCCGAAGAGATTCACATCGAATAATTCTCGGGCTTCCTCCTCGCTGGTTGCCAAAATCGGCTTTGTAATGCCGAATCCGGCGTTGGCTACGGCGGCATCTAAACCCCCTAACCCAGCGAAATGATTGATCGCCTCGAATTGTTGGCGACGGTCGCGCACATCGAGAGGATAAAGGTAGGCCTTACCCCCCGCTGCCTGTACTTGTTGGGCAACCTGTTCTAGCTTATCTTGACGACGGGCTGCTAATCCTAAAATATGACCCTCTTGCGCTAATTTAATCGCTAAAGCTTGGCCAATGCCACTAGAAGCACCAGTGATGAAAATACGTCGCATAATTCCTCCTAAGATTGGATAATTGAACAAGAGCAGGGATATTTTTGATGAGAGAGAGAGAAAAGAAATCAGCTTTTTCTCGGGGGGTAAACATTGTCTGAACGGGGTAACTTACCCTAGAAAATATCTACACTTGCAAGGGAACTTTTTCCGCTTCCATTTCGGGAGATTTAGTATCTACTCCCTCGACTGTCCAAGGTTGAAGGGTATCCCCATACTGATACTCTTGAAAAGCCTGTCTCATTTCGGCGATCAATCGGCTTTCGCTGCCATGATTCCCAGTTAAACTATAGATGATATCTCCCAGACCAATGTAAATAGAGGTGGTCAATAATTTTGCCATTGTCCCCAGAGAACGGGGGTGGCAAACTTGGGACAGACCGCCACTTTTCCATTGCAGTTTTAGATACCAAATGGTCAGATAGAAGAAGGTTTTCTTCATGCTGGTAAATACGCTGGTTTGTTTTGGTTCATATTGGGCATTTTCGAGGGCGTGGGTATAACGCTTAGGGGTGTGATAGTCCCAAATCAGTTGATCACTACGGTAACAATCCATTAAGCCGATATTTTTCTTTTGGTCCACCAGTTGATCGAACTGATCGTGAATTTCATAAACTAGACTTCTGAGGGTTGTTTGGAAAGTTTGGACGAACTGGGGGATAAACTCTAAGTCTAAGTGCCATTTGCCCACAAAAATGGGGATCAAAATACCAAACCAAATCATGTTTTCAAAGTAAATTCGCCAACTCATAATACTGGCATCTCCCAAGTGACGACTATGGTTATGCATAAAGAGATTAATCGAGTTGATCAGGGTCAGATTGAATTGATTGTAGGCTTGGCATTTTTCCGCCGCGTTGACTTCTCCGGCTAACTTGGCCCGAATAATCTCCGTAATACTATCGATCGCTGATACGATCATTGTCGATCCGAGAGAATAAAAAGCATCGAAAATACAAGCAGAATCGCCAATCACATACCAATTATCGGGAGAGTATAGGGTTTTACTGGTGTGAGCGAGCCTCGGCCAGTAGTGGAAATCAATATTCTCGGCACTGGTGACCAATTGATAGAGAATATTATGGTTTGCCTTGAGAAATTCATAGAATTTTTCCTTACTATTGAGGCTTTCACTGGAAATATAATCATGGTGGTGAATCACACCGATCGATAATTCCATTGTGTCTATATCGGTGGGAATCATCCATAACCAATGACCTTTACCAAACCAGTGATTGGTTGCGTAGTAATGACTACAGCTTGCTCCTGTGGGGTCGTAACCAGAATGAAAAATTGTTCGATCGACATTTTGAACCCGAACCCAAGCTGAACCAGTATTTACCCCATACAAATCCTTAGAATCGAAACTAATGTTATTAGTTTTCTTGCCGATTAAAAATCTTCTTCCGGCCGCATCTACAAGATGCTTACCCTGTAACTCGATCGACTCGTTTGGTAATTTAACCTTAACGGTATGTAGTTGATCATTCGGGGTCAAATCGATATCCACTACCCGGCCATTATAAAAATCTGCGCCCATTTCCCGATTCATTTTCAGCAGATCGCGTTCAAATTTGGGGCGATTTAGTTGCGTCGAAGCTAAATCCGGTTGCCGATTTGCCCAGATATGAAAGTAATCATCGATGGTTTTTGTCTGATCATTGCGCTTGGGCCAGTGAAAATTCAGACCGTATTTCGGGGGATGATTTTCAATTAAATATTCGTACAATCCTAAATCTTTGCCAAAAAATAGTGTCGCTACTTCAACTGTAGATTCTCCTAATTTGAGATCCTTTTCTGTCCGATTTTCGGGACGAGGATCAATCATAGCGATCCGAATATTAGGAATTTTGAGCATTAGATGTCGAGCTTGACAAAGGCCAGCTAACCCGGCCCCCATAATAATTACATCGTAAGGGCGATTAGACATATTTTTCACGGTAACAACTCCTAGTATTTAAAAAACTTTGGTGGCTTGAATATAGCCGCTCAAGAGATAGGAAAAAACTGATTTAGGGAATACTTCAACTTCGCTAGATTTTTTTCTGGAAAGATTCGGCCAAGAAATTGAGCGATCGGATCAGAAAGCATCTTGAATAGTCGAAGGTAAAAAACTGGGTTGAAATTGACCTTGTTGATCGGCAAGAAGCCAAATTACATCCTGTTCTCCCACGGCAAGTTTCTGGAAATTACCCGCCGCATCCTGACGGAAATACTCGAAACCTAAGGTCATTCCCCGTTCAAATACAGCCCTCAGTTGCATAGAAACGTGAATTTCTTGAAAAGGGAGAGCTTCTCGTAAATAGTCAATCTGACTACGAAGACAACGAAATTCTCCTCTTTGGCCAGAACGTCCATAGAATTCGGGGACTAGGGAGTAACCGAAACGGTCACGTAAACGACCTTGCCAATCACTATAGATGGCGAAGTTAATATTTCCGATCGCATCAGTTTCTTCTAAAGAGGTGAGAAAGGATTCTTGCCGGAGTAATTTTCCTTTCTCGCGGGGGTAATGGCCGCGGTAGAGTTCCTTGCCCAGGGAGAAAAGAGAAGGAACTGGCGAAGTTTGAATCGGTTCATAAAGACCCGCCATAAAATCTCCTAAAAACTGGGGTAGGGGGTGAATTTTTGAGCCTTGACTAGGAGAAATTTCTGTCCAAGTCATGGTTAAAGTACTATGGGCAATTTTTGCTCGTATCTCTTGCTCTGTCACCCGAAACCAGTCGTAACCAAAATTAACAGTTGATCCAGAAACTTCCTGCACCCAAAAATGAACTTCTACTTGATCCTGTAGTCCTAAATCTCCAAAAATCTCTACTTGGCTACGATTGGTTACCATTCCCCACCGTCCCGTTTTGAGATATTCCCCCAAGGTATGACGGATCGGTTGAATTGCCCGGTCTCGTACTTGTCCCATCCAGTGAAAGAAATAGGAAAAATAAACATTTTGGCTAATGGTTGCCGTTTCCTTGTAACCCACAGGCCAGCGCCAGATTAGTTTTTGCAAGGGAGTGGAAACGGTGGTTTGGGGAGGGGAAGAAATGGGGGTTGAATTGACCACCACCGCTACCATTCTTTGAGGATTGCGGGTAAGTTTTACCGGAAAGGTAAGCACAGATAAAGACTGACCGGCAACGAGACCTCGAAATAAAACATTTTCTCCGAGAGATCGTTCTAAAACTAAGTCGATGTCCATGGCTTGGGTAGCTTTCCGGAGAGCTTCTAGGGCAGCCCAGATGCGAGTTGCTGCCTGGTCGATCGATTCTACTCCTCGAGCGAGTAATTGTTGAAGTAGAAGTTCTCGTTTAAAACTCAGTAAAGCGATCCAATCTTGGGGACTTCGTTGAGTAATGGGGGCGATATCGCATCCTTGCCGACCATAACCGGAGACACAGAGACAGAATTGCTCATCATGGGATAGGGAAACCCCGACATTTTCCACTCCCGCTCCTTGCAGAATCGGTTGACCTGATGTTAACCACTGAATTTCAGGAGTTTGAGGGAGTGGTAAACCATCAATCCCCAGGGGAAGAGTTGTTCCAGAAGTGATCGAATATAGCGGTGCTTTCATCGTTTTCCCTGGTTCCCAAGAATCAACGGCGGAAGTAATCGTATCTTGTCTGAATTTGCCCATCTTGAAACATTCTCCGAAACTAGGTGGAGAGAATGAGACGTTTTTCGCACCATTCTCCCGGAATGATTAGGAAGGATTGAGGAAATTTCCGACTGTTTTGGCGAATAAGGGAACTTCCTGTTGTCGGCGCTCACTGCTGGGTAAATTTTGTAAACCGGGTTGATAGGTGAGGGCCAGGGTTGGGGCATCGATCCCGAAAGCTTCGGCCGACTGTTTCAATTGTTCTTGTAATCGCCGTTCGTCCCGTTGACCAGGATTGGCGATTTCCTCCGCCGTGGGATTGTCGCCTCGATGTTCTAGAATCCTTAACTGATAACCTTCTAACGTTTCCAAAACCTCCCCCTGCTCGTTGACTGCCGTGACAGTGGTACGATACTCTTTGCCCTCGCGTCCTTCATTGATAGCTAGTCCAAAACAGGATTGGTTCCGGGGAATTTGGTATAGATCAATACGATCAATGCGGATGGGTAAACAGATATCTTGAGGGATAATCGGTTGTACTGATTGCAGAAGAGAGTCGCGATAGTAGGGATCACCGAGGAGGAACGGTCCATCGGCTCGATCGAAGGTTTCTTTTTCCGTTCGTTCGCCGCCTACTTGGGTGGAGAATAGGAATTCTTTCGAGTTGAGACGATAGACATTTTTTAGTCGTTGAAAACGGGTTCCTTGAAAGAGCAACCAACCGTAAAGATCCTGTTTGGGGTCAAGATCTAGGGGTTGATCGGGTACAGTTACCGTGGAGAGGGGAACTTCGGCACTTTGATCGTCGAGAATCAAGGTGGCGGCAAAATGGGCGATGGTAAACCCTGTCCGTTCCGTACGGATTTCGGCGCGCACTTGTAGCGGCTCAAGAGGAGATTTCTTTTCGAGAACTCGCGCCCAAATTTCGATCTCTACTCCCTGTTCGGGATCGACAACGATCGGTCGCTCTAAGCGGATATCTTGCAGACGAAGCCGAGAAAATGCTGTTTTTTGGCTGACATAGAAGGCGGCCTGAGCCATCGCTTCTAAACCGAAGACAGTAGGGAAAAGATAGGAACCGTTATAGATATGATCCCGAACATAGGAGTCTTGAGTGAGGGTAAGACGGGTACGGAAACCCACTTCTACTCCCAATTCGATGGTGTGAATATTCTCGATAAATGAGAAAGAGGCGGGGGGTTCGTAACGATGGGTACGCCATGTATCAAAGCCCCGTCGCATGGTTTCCACGCCGCCCAATTTGGACGTGACCACTACTTGAGAATCGCCGGGATCTTTAAACATCAGTTCTAAGAATCGATTGACTCCATCTTCTGTGGGCATGGCCTCAATGCCCATCCGGTTGAGATTCCGAACCGTTCCCATGCGTGCCCCCATGCCCACTTCTGACCAGACGCTAAAGGCGATCGCCAAAACCGACGTTTCTGGGTGTCTTTCGCCAAAGTTGCGAAGTAGAAGGTCGAGGGATTCATTGGAAAAGCCATACCAAGTATTCCCGGGTAATCCCAAAACCGCACTAATGGAGGAGAATCCGACAAAAAGTCGCGGCGGCATTTCTTCTAAGGCTTCCATTAGGTTCAAAACGCCTAGGACTTTGGGGGCTACTTCCGATTTGGCCTCGCCGAGAGTGGAATTTTCCACCCGACGGGGTTTGTTTAACGCCGAACCATGAATCACACCGGTGATCGGGCCTAGCTCTTGGCGAACACGAGTAACTAGCTCTCGGACAGCGATCGCATCGGTGACATCACAGGAATAGTAACGACAGATCAGCCGTTCTTCCGCAAACGCCCGTAGGGTTTGGGCGATCTCGCGCGCACTAGCATCAAGGGGATCATCTTGGGGATGGGGAGAACGCCCCACAAGGGCGGTTTTGACTCCAGTGAGTCGAGCGAAAGCGATGGCACATTCGGCGGTAATTCCCTTCGCACCACCGGTAATAAATACCACGTCCTCCGTTGACCAAGATAGGGAACGGGAAGCGTATTGGGTGCGATCCTGTACTTTCGGGCGAGGAAGGCGACGGATCGATTGTTCATCGTAGCCCACGGCTAAATAGGCTTCTTTGCGTCCGATTTCACCAATGATGGTTTCGGTCAACGCGGGCGAGGGGTTTTGGTTGGGTAAATCGATCACCCGTACCTTCAGATCTGCCCGCTCTAAATGCAGACTAGCGGCAAAGCCCATCGTACCGCATTGTTCCAGATTGCTCATTCCGGGTAAACGACCGAAGTGACCTCCCCCGAATTGAAGATAGGCGACGGTGACATATTCCCGTTCTAATTGCTTGGCACTGAGGGGAGTGGCGATCGCTCTAAGGCGAGACATAGCTCGTAGTAATCGCGCCGAGGAATCGACATCCCCTCGCGCTTTTTGCGGCAAAATTCCCAAGAAGTGCGTATATTTCGGGTTTTGAATCCCTCCTTGCCAGGCCATTTCTTCGTAGGTGATCTTCTCGACCATCGCACCCTTGTCTTGCCAGTGCTTCTCCAGCATCTGCACCCAATCGGTTTCTTCCGATTCCGCGACGATGAGAATGCGCGCTTCTGGCCAATTGTCGTAAGCAAATAAATTGGCGGTTTCCCAGTTTTCTCTTTCCTCTGCTGGCAGCTCGATCGCTTCTTCGGGGGAATATTCTACTACGAAGTTACGAACCCAAGGAGAAGAGCTAGAAGCTAGAGAGGGAGCGGTTGGGACGGGTGAAGGATTGTCCGTCCCGAGCGATTGACTATGTTTGGCTAAAATCTCAGCGATTTCGCTCAAGGGGGCATTCGCAAACTGAGCGGGGTCGAGCTGGCCGGCAACGCCCAACTGTTTCGCCGCTTCCGCTACTAATTCTGCGGTTTTAATGGAGTCTAAGTTCAGGTCATCCAGTAAGCGCGATTGTAGGGACAAACTATCGATCGGAAACCCCGTTTTTCCGGCAACCAATTCTAGCAAGAGGCGAGAAATCGTTTGCACATCCTTTCTAGATTCTGTAGTTACCACTGGATTCGGGGTAGAAGGCTCCATTGAGGTAGGCATCACTTCTCGCACGGCTTCGAGAATTTCTTGAAGCGATGCGTTCGCTAGAGTGGTCGGATCCACTTTTCCCGCTACGCTGCACTGCTTGGCAAAATCGGCAATTAATTCCCCTCCCTTAATAGAATCCAAATTTAAGTCATCTAGCAGTCTTGCTCCTAGGTGAATAGTATTTTCGGGAAATCCCGTTTTCTGCGCTACTAAGACAATTAATTGAGTTTCTAAATTGGCAGGAGGTTGGTTAGCCTCGGTGGGGACAGATTTCCCGGGAGCGGAATCGATCATAACCGGTGGTTTTATTGTAGGATTCTCTAGGGTCGGAGCCGAAAAAGAATGGGCCGGACTTTTCCCATTGTTCGGGATATCTGAAGGCTTAAAGTTACTGCCTAGAGACTGTAAATCGGCGCGGATTACTTGAGCGAGAAAGGAACCCCTTTGCTGAAAATAAGCTGAGAGAATTGTCAAAATTCTCTCATTCATTTGTTCGTTGGGAGAAAGTTTTTCGTGAGTCATGGTATCATCCAGCGAATAGGTTTACAGGAAAGAGAGGTTTTCTAAATCAGCCCGAATTAATTCGGCTAAAAATGAGCTTCGTTGCGAAAAATAATGACTGAGAAGATCACTGATTTCCTCTGTGGATAAAGCAGGTAAGTTCTCTAGAGAAGCTGATTTAGATGTGGTTTGAAGTGGAAAAGGGATGATTTGATCGAGTTCCTCAGGCTCGAAATCGAAGGAACGCTCACAAGGATTATCAATGAACAGGCGTTCTGACGCTGGAATAAATGGACGAATTAACCGATTTTCGTAGAAAAAATTCCAATTAATACCAGTTCCTTGCACAAATATCGCCGCAATTGCTGTATTCAGATCCCGTGTATTACCCACTTGAGATTCTAGGGGCAAACAGAGGGGAAATTCAGTGATTTCTGCGGTCAATCCCGAAAGAACTTTTCCTGGACCCACCTCCAACAAGAAGTCACATTGACGAGCAATCTGTTGGTATAGAGAAATAAAATCAACTTGTGCAGTAATTTGGTCGGCGAAGTGTTCTGATAGAGAAATTACTTGGGAAACTTGCTGTCCTGTTTTACTAGATACTAACCACAACTTCGGCGTTGGATATTCCGCAAAAGAGCAAGTTTGGCGAAGTTTTTCCGCCGCCGCCGCCACCATTTGCGAGTGAAAAGCGTTAGCGACGGGTAATTTTTTTCCTTGAATCCCTCGCACCAAAGCCCTTTCAAGAACCGCCAAAACACTATCGACCTCACCCGAAATCACTGTTTGCGAGGGGCTATTTAAATTGGCGATTGTCACATATCCCGCGACTCCTCGTAGTAAGTCTTCCGCTTGAGAACGGGAACAAGCTAAACTGGCCATTGTTCCTGTAGTGGAACTACTCTCCGTCATCACCTGTCCCCGGAGGGCGGCGAAACAAAGTAAAGTTTTTTCGTCATAGCAATCCGCCGCTTGGAAGGCCGTTAATTCTCCTAAACTATGACCGCCCACAGCCACCGGTTTAATTCCTAATCGCTGTAAGTATTTCTGCCATAGTAAGGACACAAAACAAACCGTTTGTGGGGCGATTTGGGTTAAGGCTTGGAACCAATTTTCCACCTCTTCGCGATTGATGGCTCGATCGAGAGGACGGTAGATCACCGGACCGATCGGCACAAATCCCGCTTCTTGCAACCATTGATCGGCTTGGGAGAGAAAATCCTGCGCCCAGGGGTAACGTTCCACCAACATCCGCGCCATATTTAAACGTTGTGAACCTTGGCCGGGGAAGAGAAAGCCGATTTTGGTTCGTTGCACCTTTTCGGCTAACCAAAGATCCTTTTGGGGAGAGACGCGCATTTCTCCGCTTCTAAGGGGGGACTCTGTGAGCAGTAGGGAGAGGCGATCGAGTCCCGTGGATAATTCCCCGGGAGTTGCTGCGATCAGGGCGGCCCTCGTAGAGCAGTGTTCAGGTAATTCTTGCGCCAATTTAGCCGCTAAATCGGGCATTTCTGCCAAACTCATGCCTTCTACTCGCGGTTTCAGCTTTTCGACGATTTTGAACAGGTCTGTCGTTGAATTCGCCCCAAAAACAAATAACTCTGTATCTTGGTTAGACACGAATAAAGCTCGTTCGGCTATGCCAGATTTGAGACGAGTTGTCGCCGGATCGCCGGAAGAAAGGGTCACATGGGAGTTAATGCCCCCAAAACCCATCGCCGACACTCCTGCGCGTAAAACCTCCGTTTCTGGGTAGATTTCCCCTAGTTGCACTGGATATAAACATTGGGCGCTCTCCTCGAAAACCGGATTCGGTTCTTGACAGTTAACGGTAGGGGGAACGATCCGCTGATTAACCGCCATGACCGCTTTAATGAAACCCCCGATCCCGGCCGCCGCTTTCGTATGACCAACTAGGGATTTAAAAGAAGTCATGCCACAGGAACGAGGGGGGGCAGGTTTCGAGGCGTTCATGGCTAGGGCTACCCCTTCAATTTCAGCCCGATCGCCTACGGGGGTTCCGGTTCCATGTCCTTCAATAAAATGAAGAGACTGGGGACTATAACCGGCTTTTTCGTAAGCTCTTAATAGTGCTTTGGACTGTCCCACCTTGGAGGGTGCGGTAATGCCTCCTTTGCCGTCGGAGGACAGAGCCCAGCCGTCCAACAGGGCATAAATGTAGTCGCCATCGGCCTGTGCGTCCGCTAAGCGTTTGAGGACAACAAAACCACATCCTTCTCCTGGAACAAAACCACTGGCTCGGCGATCATACACTTTCATATCCTGGCTGGTTAAGGCGCCGGTTTTGGCGAAACCAATTAATTCAAAGGTATCGAGACTGATATCAATGCCACCGGCTAAGGCCATGTCTAAATCGCCATTACTTAAAGCATTGGCGGCAGTGACAACGGCGATTAGGGAGGAGGAACAAGCACCATCAACCGTATAACCACCACCGTCAAAATTAAAAAAGTTACAGATTCGTCCGGCTATGGTGTTGGACAGTCCCCCAGCTAGGGTATCTTCGGTAATGGGTGGGAAAACGGATTTATAGAATTTCTCCATTGTTTCGAGAAGTTCTTCCACAATTGTTCCAGACAGTCCTTTGACTTCGGCAGCAGCCCGCAAGGCTCTTCGTACGTAGGGCCAACGTAACCGCATCACATTCGATCGAGTATGTTCTCCAGTTAAGGAATTGCCGAGAATGACCCCGGTTTTTTGGGTGGGAATGGTATCTCGACGATACCCAGCATCTTCGATCGCTTTGTCGGCTATTTCTAAGGCTAACCAATGCACGATGTCGGTTCCATCGACCGTTTTTTTGGGAACTCGACGATTAATCCAGTCGAATTGAAAGCCATCAATGAAGGCCCCGCGTGTTCCGTAGGTTTTATCGGGAGTGGCGGGATCGGGATCATAATATTCCGAGAGTGGTAAACGTTGATCGGGAAACTGGCGAAATTGACAACGACGCGCCAAAATATTCTCCCAAAGTTCGCTTAATTGGTTGGCACCAGGGTAATGGCAACCCATTCCGACAACGGCTATAGGATTGGCGATTTTATCGCTTTGAGTTTTCGGCATTTTTTTCCTTGTTTTGAGGACAATAATTGTGTTTGATAACTATCTGGTTATCCTAGGAGCGACGGAACCCAGCCAGGTCTTTTTTCGGTATTTCCCGAAAGCTTATAATTTATTGTCATTTAGCAATTACAACTATCTCATTGGCACTCAAAATAACCTTGATAAAATCACGGTATATAAGCCAAGGTATTCAATTATTCAAAGTATTTTCCAGAGAAATGTTAAAGGGAAAACTTTAGCATTTACTCTATAGTTGTAACTTGTTCACAAGTATATGGGTAAGTTTCAGCAGTGACAATCGAAGTTTGGGATGTTAAGGG
Source organism: Microcystis sp. LE19-131.1A (assembly GCF_027532015.1). Classification (NCBI taxonomy): domain Bacteria; kingdom Bacillati; phylum Cyanobacteriota; class Cyanophyceae; order Chroococcales; family Microcystaceae; genus Microcystis; species Microcystis sp. LE19-131.1A. Next base: position 30,316 of record NZ_JAPZSS010000111.1, read on the forward strand.
AGAAGATAAGCGGCTCTTCTGGAAGTTTAGGATGTTAAGCAAGAAGATAAGCTGCTCTTCTCGACTTTGTGTGATCATCAGTGCTGATCATTCGTAGGAGTCTTGGCGACGGCAAGGCTTTGAAGAGTCAATTCGGGAGCATCTCATTTATGCATTAGAGAAGGAAAATCAAGCTCTGCGGGAAAAGATAGCCGAGCTGGAGAGGAGACTGGGATTAAATACTCAGAATAGTTCTCAGCCCCCTCAACAGACGGACTTAAGAAGGAACAAGGAACAAACAAGTTTTTACTCAAGTTCTCAAGGGGGAAGTTCTGGTTTTTTCCTAATTTGTCAAGACCTCGGTAGTTACGTTACTTTTTACTTTTATAAAAGGGTTTTTTAACGACGGTAGCGGGGTAGGTACTGCCGCGAATTTCCACTTCGAGCGCCTGTCCGATCGAGGCGAAAGGTGTGGGAAGATAGGCTAAAGCGATCGCTGTGCTCAAAGTTGGTGATAAAGTGCCACTGGTGACTTTACCCACCGCTTCCCCAGCGAATACTACTGGATAATCGTGACGCGCGATATGTTTGCCTGACATCTGCAATCCCACCAAGAGCCGATTGACACCATTAAGTTTTTGGTCTTCAAGGACATTGCGACCGATAAAATCGCCTTTTTCTGGCAGATGAACCAACCAATTTAAGCCAGCCTCTAGGGGACTCGTGCTATCGTCGATATCCTGTCCATAAAGGGCTAAAGCTGCCTCTAAACGCAGGGTATCCCTGGCCCCCAAACCGCAGGGAGTCACCCCTAAATTTAAGAATTCTGTCCAAAGTTGCTGCCCGATTTCAGGGGGGGCCATAATTTCAAACCCATCTTCTCCCGTGTAACCGGTCCTAGCGATAAAAACTTTTTCCCCGAAAAGCTGGCTTTCCCAGTGATTAAATAGGCCAAAATCGCTTAATTTTTCCCTGATCAAGGGCTGTAAAATTGTCGCTGCCTTTGGTCCTTGCAGGGCAATTAAGACCCTTTCTCGGGATAAATCCTTTAATTTGACCCCCGATCCCTCTAAATTGCCTAAAATCCATTCTCGATCTTTATCGGTGGTTGAGGCATTAACAATTAATACGCCTTGGCTTTCGCTTTGGTAGTAAAAGATAATATCATCGATTATGCCACCGTCTGGGTTAAGTAAAACGCTATACTGTGCCTTTCCTGCCCTTAAACGGGCTAAATTAGAAGGAACTAGGGTTTGGAGAGATTGAACCAGATTATCTCCAGTTAAGATAAATTTGCCCATGTGGGAAATGTCAAACATCCCGACACCGTTGCGGACAGCATTATGTTCGATTTTTAGGCCGCTAAACTGTATCGGCATCTCCCAACCCGCAAAAGGGGTAAATTTGCTGGTTTGTTGGGCAATTAAGTTGTATAAGGGGGTACGAATAGCGGGGGAAGTTGCTTCTTGGTTAGCCACGGTGTTCTCGATCGAATGGTTTTCTGCCTAGAGTAGCATAGCAGTTATCAGTTATCAGTGACCAGTTATCCGTTATCCGTTACAGCCTTTCTCGTCAAGATGAAGTATAACTCAATTTGGTATTGACGACCAGCGACCGGCTCCCCAAAAGGAAAACTTCGTACCTCACCATTAAGATAACTGTTAGAGCAGATTTGAGTTTTCAGTCCACTGATTACTGTTTACTGATCACTGAACTAGAGGACTCGATTAAGCTTGCCGCTTTGATAACCTTCTAGATCGAGGGTGACATAGATAAAGCCTAATTTTTGCAGATCAGCGACTAATTCGCTTAAATTTGTCCGATTAATAAAGTCGGGAATTTCCGCTGCCGGTAATTCAATCCGTGCCGTATCGCCGCTCGATCGCACCCGTAATTGACGATAACCTAATTTTCGCAGATAAATCTCCGCCCGTCCGACTCTTTGCAATTTCTCCAGGCTAATTTCCTCCCCGTAGGGAAAACGGGAACTTAAACAGGGTTGCGCCGGTTTATCCCACCAAGGTAAATTTAAGTAACGGGATAGTTGACGAACTTCGCTTTTTGTGATAGCAATTTCCGCCAAAGGTGAACGAGCGCCGCGTTCCCTAGCTGCTTGAATCCCGGGACGATAATCCCTTAAATCATCAGCATTAACGCCATCGATGACGTAGGAATAACCACGAGCTAGAGCAAGGGGTTTAAGGGTGTCGTGTAGCTCACTTTTGCAGAAATAACAGCGATTAACGGGATTACTGGTGTAATTAGGGTTATTCATTTCCTCGGTTTCCACCAATTCATGTCGAATACCGATATAATCGGCCTGAGCGATCGCTTCTTCCAATTCTTCCGGCAGTAGGGAGGGGGAAACCGCCGTAATTGCCAATGCTTGACTCCCTAGCAAATCATAGGCCACTTTGGCCACTAGGGTACTATCCACGCCCCCAGAATAGGCAATCAGCGCTTTTTCGCTGGTTTGTAAGAGGTTTTGTAATTGTCCGAGTTTATCAAGTAATTGACTGTCCATGGCGGCGATTTTAGCAACTGGTTTAGGGAGACCGTTTTTTATTATATGCCGTGCCGTAATTAATCAGGGCTACCCCTCGATTTATGCTGCCATAATTTTGTCAATAATTGGGCTATCTTTGGCAATTTTTACTAGAAAATAATCTCGCTATTCTAAGGATAGGCGTTGAAACTTTTTGCCGCAAACCCTAATTATTTCCTTCGCTCCTATAGCACCGCGCAATAACCCTCCCCACAGGAATGTAAACAAGCGAATACTTGATCTGATCTCAAAGGATTAGGATAAAGCGATGATACCAAGATTTTGATCTCCCTCAAAAGATAAAATAGCTTCGTAGTTATCTCTTAACAATGATTCTATAGTTTTAGTAGAGCAATTTCCCAAACGAATCCAAATTACTTTAGGCGGAAACCCTTTAAGAATTAGTAATTCATTAAAATCAGAATCTTTAGTGACAATAATATAGTCTTGTATTTTAGCGATTTCCCAGACATAATAATCAGATTCTTGGTCTAATCCCAGCAAGTAAAGATGATTAGAATCGGGATAAATATCAACTAATAGACTAACTAAACGAGGTGATAAATTGTGATCGAAAAGTAATTTCATTAGTTAACTAAAATGGTTTGACGTTCACGCTCGGCGGCATAACTCAAACAGGCTAAAATATCCGCCTTGGTTAAGTAAGGAAAATCTTCTAAAATTTCCTCATAAGTCATTCCCGAAGCCAGATAGGAGAGAACATCATAAACAGTAATTCTCATTCCTCTAATACAAGGTTTTCCGCTCCTTTTTCCCGGTTCTATGGTAATAATATCTTTGTATGACATAATGTTGATTAACTGGTGATCAAATCTAAAATTGATGATAGCATTTCGGGACAACCCCTCTGTAGTTGCCCCTGCCAAGGATAATTTATCCCCGACGACGAAGGGAAGCGGCACCCAACGCACCAACAGCGATTAAACTCACTATACCACTAGGTTCGGGGGTTGAAACCGTTGGAGCAGGAGTGATATCCCCATTAAGAGCCACAAACCCACCCCCGGCAACATTAGCGGAGTTTTCAGCATAGAACCAGATAGTGGAGGAGTCAGCATTCAGTCCATAGAGACGGAACTGCACCGGTCCGGTTTGGGGTGCTAAACTGCTTAGGTCAAAGCTGTAGGTATTAAAGCTAGTTGTTAAGTTCACTTGTGTCCCTAAATTATTGGTGAACCCATCAACACTAGAGCGCAAGACTAAATCTAGCCGCGTTTCATCCTGCCTCGCATTGAGTTGCAAGTCAGTAAAATCGACTTGAAAACCTGCACTAGGTTGTACGGCAAATTCGACATATTGGCCGGTATTAACAGTGCTATTTCCATTCCACCGATCCGGCGATGTACCAACAGTAGAACCCAAGACGAAATCTGGCTGAACCCGGCGATCTATCCCAGCAGTGTTTAACCCCGTGCTGGTTATATTCGCACCTACATTATCCGCCGCTTTGGGATAGGTTGCGGTAGCGGCATTAAATGAATTCCAACCAGCTACTATTGCCGCTTGAGCAGGAGCAACCCCGGCTAACCCCATCAGAGTCAAGGGGGTTAACATTGTCAGTAATTTTTTCATAGATTTGATGACAGTAATAGGACAAAATTATGATCATATTTAACGCTAGTTTTGCGCCAATATCCCACAGCGAAAATATCACAAGGGGGGGGGGAAGTCAAGGGTTATTTAATCATAATTTTTTATTGATTTTTATATTTAAGATAGTTATGGGTTATATAAATATTTTTGACTGGTTGCAAGGTTATAGCTGGCAACGCAGATAAGCGAGGTTCTACCTCTACTTATTTCTTTGACCGAAATGATCACCTTCGCTCCTAGGTTCCCCCGCAATAAATTGACCTGGTGCATCTTACATTTGCAGGAATACCGACAATCAGCAATTATACTAAATCCGTTGAGTATAGGCTACTTATAAAGGAGAGAACCTCATGCAAAAGGGGGAATAAATAATCAGTTTTTAATAACCAGATTTAGTATTAGCTTGTTGGCGAATTTTATCTTTAATATAGTCGGGAATAGGGCTAGGATTCATGCTTCTAATGGTGAAATTAATCCTCTTTTAACCGCTTCATTTAATCCTTGTGCCTTCTTTAACAAGTTTATTTGATAAATTTGCATCAATGACCAAAGTTCCCTATTTTCAAAGGTTGATAAATCCCCCTCTTGTTGTTGATTGAGCAACTCGCTTAATCTTTGATCCTGTTCTGATGCCATTTGTAATTGAGTTAATTTGATAATTTCTTCATCTGATAATGAATTTAGGGATGAGATTTTTTGGCCTTGATAATTGGGACTAATAGAAAAAGCGATCGCTTCTACTAATATATCATTAAGATCACGGTTAATTGAATGGGCTAAGGATTGAGCTAGATTAAAAATCTCATCAGGTAGGGTTAAAGTAATTGAAATGGCCATAAGCCTTTTTTATGTGGGGTTATAGAGATATTATGATTATACCTCAAATTTTTGTTACCCATAGGGATAAACTGGTTCAAAAGTAACAGAATAGCTTCTTTAAGCTTCTTTTATCAACCTCAGATTTCGAGGCAAGATTTACCGATAACTTAACTCACGGCAAGACTGATTAAATTTCGATATAAAATATATTGTCCTAAAGCTATTTCAAAATATCTCATAGGTGAGGGACTTAAAAAGCTTTTGATTTCCACAACAATTTTACGTCCATTTCTTTCAGCAGCCAAAGGTTTTTCTGCTGCTAAATCAGCAAAAATTCAACATCTTTATATTTAATTTTATAAGGATCAGCTAAAATAGTCCAACCGTCTTTAATTAAGGCATTTTTCACGGCTTCATGGTAAATATCTTTTGCTGGCATGGTTCTAAAAAAGTAATTTCATTAGTTATATTTAATTTTATTAACAATCCTAAGTCTGATAAAATCGGTGATCAAATCTAAATCAGTTATCGACTCTGGTTCAAAAGTAACAGAATAGCTCATTTAAGGTTCTATCCCATATATTTTATCCACCTCAGCTGCGGGAATAGTCGCTCTTCCTTGTAATCTTTTTTGTTGGATTTATAATAACTTTTCTTTAGCGGAAAAAACAGTTATAATTCTTTGACTGGCAGTAGGAGTTAGTATCCATAGTCTGGGAATATTTTCTGATAATAAGGGTAAGGGTTGTTGATGACGGTGAGCTTCTCTTTGTAATTGTTCCCGCACAGTAAACAGTTTAGATAAACAGGCAATAATGCCCTCAATCGTGACCGGGTTGCGATAGGGTTCAAATAGACAAGGGGTTTGAGCTAATCGGCCCAATAAACCTAATTCGGGCGGTATTTCTGGGGAAGTCGGTCGAAAATACACATCGATTTCTTGAGTTTTTGCCGTCACATCAAGGCTGGTTTTCACGTCACCGGAAGAAGAGAGAAAGGTTTCGAGGTAGTCTTTCACTAAATTTATCCCAAAGAAAGCGAGTCAAGGCTGAAGTGATTCAATCAATGATGATGGTTATTTTATCATCTTCAAAGCCTATTTATTAGTTCAGCCAATTAATTAAGTCAGCTTGAGTCTCAAAGTCTAGTAATGCTTCTCCTAAGTCTTCTAATTTTTCTACTGAGAGTTTTTGAATAGTTTCGGTGATATGCGGGGGCAATTCACCAAAACGTCGCTTTAGTTGACGTAGCACTAACTTGGATGCTTCTTTTTGAAGTCCGATAGCTTCTCCTTGTTGAATCCCTTCGATTCTACCTTTTTGAAGTCCGATAGCTTCTCCTTGTTGAATAGCTTTTTCTCTATCTTGTTCGTATAAAGGGGCTAAACGCATGATAAATTTTCTCTCCTCCTGGGTTCTTTTGGGTAAGGCTTGCAAGTTTCTACTCAAATTGTATAATAATTTTAAGGAAGCTGATTTAAAGGGATGACTAGGAGACAAGGCCTCTAATTCATCAATCGCTCTGCTTCTGGTTCCTCCTCTACCTAATAATCTTAACCAAAGGGTTTCAGGGGTTTCAGGTAATTGATGCAGGACAATAATGGCTGTGGTTAATGCTGGAGGTAAAAAATAAATTCCTTCTCCCCAATCTGGATGATTGAGAGCGGAAAAAGCAGTTATAATCCTCTGACTGGCCGTAGGAGTTATTATCCATAGTCTAGGGATATTTTCTGCTAATAAGGGTTGTTGATTGCGGTGAGCTTCTCTTTGTAATTGTTCCCGCACAGTAAACAGTTTAGATAAACAGGCAATAATGCCATCAATCGTGACCGGATTGCGATAGGGTTCCAATAAACAAGGGGTTTGAGCTAATCGGCCCAATAAACCTAATTCGGGCGGCATTTCTGGGGAAGTCGGTCGAAAATACACATCGATTTCTTGAGTTTTTGCCGTCACATCAAGGCTAGTTTTCACGTCACCGGAAGAAGAGAGAAAGGTTTCGAGGTAGTCTTTCACTAAATTTATCCCAAAGAAAGCGAGTCAAGGCTGAAGTGATTCAATCAATGATGATGGTTATTTTATCATCTTCAAAGCCTGATTAGGAAAATTGGCAGCATTGCAGCTTTAGTTACAGATTTTTCCTAGTTTTTGCGCTAGAACTGAAAGGTTAATCAGCAAAAAACGCGCTCGACGAATGAAACCGCAAATCATCGTCTGTGGATTAGGTCGCACGGGTTATAAAATCTTTTGTTTACTCAAACAACAATCTGCGGCAGTGGTAGCGATTAGCGATCGCCAAATGGTCTGCGAATACCAGTCTGATATTATTATCGGCGATCCCTGCTCTCCTAAAACTCTCCTGCAAGCTGGCCTTCCAGATGCAGAAACCCTAGTTTTGGCCATCGATAACGACGCACTCAATCTGGAAATTCTCACCCGCGCAAGGATAATTAACCCGAAAATTCGGATAGTTAACCGACTATTTAACGAAACTTTAGGAGAAAGACTCGATCAAACCCTCCCTGCTCACGTTAGCATGAGCGTTGCTTCCCTAGCAGCCCCGATCTTTTCCTTTGCTGCCCTTGGTAATAAAGCTATCGGTCAATTACAGCTATTCGATCGCCTTTGGCCGATTCAAGAGATAATTATCGAGGAAAATCATCCTTGGTGGGGATTACCCCTCTACGAACTTTGGGACGATCCGGCCCGGATGTTAATCTATTATCTCCCCGCTCACGACGAAATTGATCTGGTTTCCGCAGTTCTTTCGGGCAAAAAACTCCAAACTGGCGATCATCTGATTATCGGCAATAAACCGACAATTAAGGCAAAACAGCGTTTTAAACTGCAAAAGTGGCTGAGAAATCTACTCAATCTCCGTCCCTATCAGCACTATGTCCAACCGGTAATTCTTGTCACCCTTTCCCTCTTGGGGATGATTTCCCTTGCTACCATTACCTATCTCAGCGTTAATCAAAAAATTTCCCTCGTCGATTCCCTCTATTTTTCCGTCGGGATGATTACCGGCGCCGGAGGTAACGAAAAAGTGGCCGAATCTACTCCCGATAGTATCAAAATTTTTACCGTGGTCATGATGATTGTCGGTGCGGGGGTTATCGGTATCTGTTATGCTCTCCTCAACGATTTTATTCTCGGTAGTCGCTTTAAGCAGTTTTGGGATGCTACCCGCATTCCCGTCCGCAATCATCACATTAGGGACTTGCGCTTTGATAATGTACCATTTAGGGCTGGTCTTATTCTTCTAGAGAGCGATTTTCAAAGCTGGGATATTATTCCCACGCAAGTCCCTAACTACTGGTTTAAGGTAAATCCGTCGCCCCCATTAAAAAGCGATCGCATTCCCTGGCGGCCCCGCGACCTTCATTAATCGCCCAAACCACCAAACTTTGACCACGACGACAATCCCCCGCTGCAAAGACTTTCGGTAAGCTAGTGGCAAATTGACCGTGTTCGGCCTTGATATTG
>NZ_JAPZSS010000152.1:0-25183 GCF_027532015.1 Microcystis sp. LE19-131.1A
ACTCGACCGACTAAACTGCAACAAAAAGCGTTAGATTTATTGGGAGTTTCCCTGATTTGTACCCAGTAACGGGGTGCTGTAAATTCTCTTAATCCCTCCTACAGCACAGGTTATGGCCTTTTGTCAACGGGGAAGTCCAGATATAAAGGGCTATCATTCTAGCAAATGGAGAGAATTCTTGTCCATTAAGAAATGTTACAAATTACATGGGTACATTAAGAAAAGTTAAGGGGCGTATCCATTGATGGATAAGGGTTTTCGGCTATTATAGTATATATGTATGGGGAAAGTTCAGGAATTCAGCCAGCCCTAACTAAAATCTTCACTAGCGACGGGAGTATAACGAAAAAAGAGGACTGGTTAGTCCTCTTAACAAGATTAGTTTTCGCTAAATGTTAAACACAGAATGATTGCCGGGCCTAGTAGGCTAGACCCATGCTGCGGGTGGTTTCTGCTCCGAGATAAACCCGAATGCTTAAGAAATCCGTCGGACAAGCGGTTTCGCAACGCTTACAACCAATACAGTCTTCCGTGCGGGGAGAGGAGGCAATCTGGGCAGCTTTACAGCCATCCCAGGGAACCATTTCCAGCACGTCGAGGGGACAAGCCCGAACGCATTGGGTGCAACCGATACAGGTATCGTAAATTTTAACGCTATGAGACATTGAATTATGACTCCTTACCGAGTGTTCTCCATGTTAAATTTCGGGTTTATCGGTTAGTTTACCTTACAGCGATCTGTTCATCGCTCGATCGGTGACATAACTTTAAACTCTGTAACACTTGGGGCCAAATTGCGATCGCTAGTCGCATCTCGGCTAATCCTAAAATAGCCTTAAAGAATTGCTTGCCAAGGTTACGGGGGGAACCGAAAAAGGTAATCTGGATCGCAAGATAATTTATTTCGTTTGCCAGTATGACAGAAATAGCGATCGAATCGATCCTACAGGAAAATCGGCTGTTTCCTCCCAGTGCCGAATTTGCTCAGAATGCCACCATTAAAAGCCTTGAAGAATACCAGCAACTCTACGCCAAAGCCAAGGCCGATCCCCCAGCTTTTTGGGCCCAATTAGCCGAAAAAGAACTACATTGGTTTGAAAAATGGTCAGAGGTTCTTGACTGGCAGCCCCCCTTTGCTAAATGGTTCGTCAACGGCAAGATTAATATTTGTTACAACTGTATTGACAGACATCTCACCACCTGGAGACGTAATAAAGCCGCCATCATCTGGGAAGGAGAACCGGGGGACAGCCGCACCATTACCTACGAGCAGTTACACCGAGAAGTGTGTCAATTTGCCAACGCTTTAAAGGAATTAGGCGTTAAAAAAGGCGATGTGGTCGGAATTTATCTGCCAATGATTCCCGAAGCGGCCATCGCCATGTTAGCCTGTGCCAGAATTGGTGCGCCCCACAGTGTAGTTTTTGGGGGATTTAGTGCCGATGCTTTGCGCGATCGTCTTAATGATGCGGCCGCTAAGGTGGTAATCACTGCCGATGGTGGTTTCCGCAAGGATAAAGTCGTTGCTCTCAAGGAACAGGTGGATCTGGCCCTAGCCGATAATAGCGCCCCCAGTGTGGAAAAAGTTCTCGTTGTCCAGCGCAGCAAGGAACCCATCAATATGGTTGCCGATCGCGATTACTGGTGGCATGATCTACAAAAACAGGTATCTGCTAATTGTCCGGCCGAACCCATGGATAGCGAAGATATGTTATTTATCCTCTATACCAGTGGTTCCACCGGCAAACCGAAAGGAGTCGTCCACACCACCGGCGGTTATAATCTCTACACCCATATCACCAGCAAATGGATTTTTGACCTGAAAGACACCGATGTTTACTGGTGTACTGCCGATGTGGGTTGGATTACCGGCCATAGTTATATCGTTTACGGACCGCTTTCCAATGGTGCAACGACGGTAATGTATGAAGGGGTTCCCCGTCCCTCTAATTTAGGCTGTTTTTGGGATGTAATCGAGAAATATCGGGTTAATATCTTTTATACTGCCCCCACTGCTATCCGCGCTTTTATCAAAATGGGTGAAGATATCCCCAATAGCCGGGATTTATCCTCTTTGCGCTTACTGGGAACTGTGGGAGAACCGATTAACCCAGAAGCGTGGATGTGGTATCACCGGGTTATCGGTAAGGAAAAATGTCCGATTGTCGATACTTGGTGGCAAACGGAAACCGGGGGGATTATGATTACTCCCTTACCCGGGGCAATTGCCACCAAACCGGGGTCAGCAACCCTACCTTTTCCCGGTATTATCGCCGCAGTGGTGGACTTAGAGGGCAATCCCACCCACGCGAATGAGGGGGGTTATCTGGTGGTCAAATATCCCTGGCCCGGTATGCTACGAACAGTCTATAAAAATCCCGATCGCTTCCGCAATACCTACTGGGAACAGATCGCCCCCAAAGATGGCCAATATCTCTATTTTGCTGGAGATGGTAGTCGTCAGGACGAGGACGGTTATTTCTGGGTAATGGGGCGTGTTGATGACGTGATGAGCGTTTCTGGCCACCGTTTAGGGACAATGGAGATCGAATCAGCTTTAGTATCTCATCCCGCGGTAGCGGAGGCGGCTGTAGTGGGACGACCGGATGAAATTAAAGGGGAAGAAGTCTATGCTTTTGTGACTCTCGAGGGGCATTATGAAGCGAGTCCGGAGTTAGCGCAAGCATTAAAGGATCACGTTGTCAAGGAAATTGGCATTATTGCCCGACCGGGAGAAATCCGTTTTACCGATGTACTACCAAAAACGCGATCGGGTAAAATTATGCGTCGTCTCTTGCGAACTTTAGCATCAGGTCAAGAGATTTCTGGTGATACTTCTACTCTAGAAGATCGATCGGTTTTGGACAAATTGCGCCAAGGTGCCTAATTTAATTGGCAGTTTTTCTTAGTAGTTAGGGTGAGGAATGAGAGCTAATCTTATCTCACTCTAACGGGAGTGATCCTCGCTGAATATATTTGCTCAAGCACCAAATCCATAGCTAATAATAAATCCTGTTGAAAAGGTATAGGAGAATGGGAAGTGGGGAGTCGGTCGTCAATACCAAATTAGCTCGTAAGCTCTCTTAATTTTTTGTGTGATAAGTTTAGATTATCTAGAAGCGATCAATCTTTGTTTCCTTTGTGTCTTTGTGGTTCGTTCCAGTTGATCTCGCGTTGCGACCACCAGCAGGAATGTATCCTATAATATATTTTACCCACCGAACCCAAGAGAGCCGATCATACTTCATGTTTATAAGAAAGGCTATAATAATAAAAATAAGAGCAAATTAAAATTATAGGAGTTTAATCAATGACTACCACCACTGCTACGGATAATGATTTAAAAAGACTAGAAGATTTAATCCTCAATGGACAGAAGATAATCGAACATCGATTCAACGAGATCGACAATCGACTCACTACCATGGACAATCGACTCACTACCATGGACAATCGACTCACTACCGTGGACAATCGACTCACTACCGTGGACAATCGACTCACCACCATGGAAACTCGACTCACTACAATAGAAACTCGACTCATTGAGGTGGACAATCGACTCACTACCGTGGACAATCGACTCACTACCGTGGAAACTCGACTCACTACCACGGAAACTCGACTGATTGAGGTGGACAATCGATTGAAGGTGATCGAGAATGGACAAGCGGAAATAAAAGCTGATGTCAAAAATATTCAAAAAGATACTACTGATTTAAAGATTGAACTGACGGAAGTTAAAGGTGATATTAAAACTCTTGATAGTAAATTTGATGACATGAATAAACGCTTAGAGAAAGTCGAAGGAACCCAAAAGAATCAAATTTGGACATTGATAACTGTCTTAAGTGGTTCCCTACTAGCAGTGGGATTTAGAAGTTTTTTTATCAACAATAATCCCTAATCTCAGCAAGAGAATTGCTATAATTTGCTCACTAAAACAATGAAAAGCGATCGCCTAATTCTCCGTCCTTGGCAACTACCCGCAGACAAAGAGTCTTTTTTTCAGATCTATCAAAATTCCGAAGTCACTGATTTTTTACCGAGAATTCGTCAGTTAGCCACGGATATTGAGAGTTTAAATGCCCATTTTTCCGAAAGATTAGCAACTATTCGTAATCAGGGTAATGGCAGCGATTAGTGGGCAATGATCGATCAAAAAAATAATCAGATTATCGGTTCGATAATTTTACAGAATTTACCCGATAACTACGGTTATCCTACCCCAGATAGCGAAATTGGTTGGCATTTACGGCGCGATTATTGGGGACAAGGATATATAACCGAAGCGGCTAAAGTTATTCTAGAATACGGCTTAATCACCTTACAATTGCCGATTATCTACGCAGTGGTTAATCCCGATAATTATCGCTCAATTCGTGTCACCGAAAGATTAGGAATGCAATCAATGGGATTAACGAATAAATACTACGACACTGAAGCACTTTTATTCTCGATCGAAGCTTAAAGTTCATTAATAATTATTGATTGTTTCTTATTTTATAGCTGCTGTGGTTGTCATGCTAAACCCATTCTTGTTCAAAAAGCAAAAAGGGAAATATATTCCCTTTTTCTAGCTTTTATGGATCCATATCCTAAACGGTTTCGGGTTTAACACCTCTTTGGTCGAGAACTTTCTGTAATTCTGCTTCGTCGGTTTTGGTCAAAGAAGTGCGTAACACTTTACCTCCGTAGGGGGCCACTTCATCGAGGACCTTATCGGGGGTAACTTTTTGGACGAGAACAAAGAGAGCAGAGGTACTGGGCTGCAGGGTTTCTCCCAATTCGCGCATAAAATTGTCATCCACACCGATATCACTTAAAGCACCTCCCAAAGCACCACCAGCAGCACCGAGGACGGCCCCTAATAAGGGGGATAAAAAGAGCATTCCGATTAATAACCCCCAGAAACTGCCACTAGCGGCTCCTGCTGCCGTTAAATTGACCGCTTGCTTGAGTTTAATCTGGCCATCTTTGTTTTTAACCACTACGGCAGCATCTTCTAACTCGATCAGATGTTCCTGTTGCAGTTTAGCCAAAGTTAAACGAACTTCTTCTGCTTTAAATTCGTCCTCATAGGCGATGACAAATAGATCAGCCATAATTTTTCCTCGATTATTAGCAAATAAAACCTTTATACACTACTTTTGCCGGATTAAAAAGTTTGAGGTATCGGAGAATACCGAAAACCCATGGCGATTAGGTGTCATAGATACGCGCTTCAAAAGCATCGGGATTTTCTTGACAGTATTCCTCAAAATAGGTTTTTTCCGGTTTTTTAGCGCGTTGGTGTGCCAATTCTGCCTGTAATTCCTCAACAATATCCCAAGCTGCGGCACAATCGGGAGAATTTGCCCCTTTTTCAGCACAGACTGCCCGGGCAATATCTCTAGCTTTGATAATCTCCGCTTCTAAATCAAGACTGCGGGGCTTCTCGACGGCGTTACCTTTATGGAGGATGTCACTAACAGAGATAACACCGAGCAAACCGCCTTTAATTACCGGTGCGAAACGAATACCGGTATTAGCAAATAAGCGGGCTACATATTCAACCCCGAGGTCGGGATTAATCACGATGCAGGGTTTGCTCATCACTTCATAGACGCGCACTTTTTGCGGATCTTGACCGAAAGCGACGACTTTATAGACAATATCGGTTTCGGTGATAATTCCGTAAGCATCTTCATCGTGACGGCGATCAACAATGAGAGTTCTAATGTTCTTTTCTCTCATCAATTGCACCGCTTTGGCAACGGTTTCAGAACCTTTAATCTTGGCCACCTCCGTGGTCATAATTTCAGCTGCTTTCATAGTCATATTTGGAGAAGTTAAGTTGTGCCTTTGTTATTTTAAGACATAAACTGACCCCTAATACTGACGGCGGCTCTCTTAGGTTTGGTGGGTAAAATGTATTCTAAGATACATTCTTCCTAGCGAGGGGGTGGAACGAACCACAAAGACACAAAGGACACAAAGATTGATCGATCCTATGTAAGTTAAACTTATCACACAGAACCTAGAAGAGCCTGACGGCTGACGGCTAAAAAACCGCTCCCTGATTAACGCCATTCCACCAGTTGTCGTTCTTGGACAACCAAACCATATACTGTCTCGGTTTGACGGGCTAAATTCGCCCAATGAAAGCGTTTTTCTAGGTCTTCGTAGGCGTTATTAGCTAATTCGTGGGCGTATTCAGGATGATTTAAAACCTCCAAAATGCCCCAAGCGAGGGAATCGGGATTATTGACCCGGGTGACAATTCCCGTTTGACCATGACGGACAACTTCGGGAAAACCGCAGGTATCGGAAACTACCACGGGAACCCTAGCGGCGAAACTTTCCAGGGCGACAATGCCAAAAGGTTCGTAAAGACTGGGAAAAACGGCACAATCGGCCACGGTTTGGAAGCGATCGAGGTTTTCATCGGACATAAAGCCCGTAAAATAACAATGATGCCAGATACCGAGATGCCAGGCCTGTTGTTTAAGTTTGTCGGTATTGCCGCCACCGATAATAACAAATTTAGTTTTAGCCCCAGTCTGAGCGAGGACTTTTGGGGCAGCGTTGAGTAACACCGAAACCCCCTTTTCAAAGGTCATGCGCCCGACGTAATAGACGATTTTTTCGTGATCTTCGGCATATTGACGACGAAAAGCTCGGTAATCAAAGTTAGGGTCTCTTTGCTTTTTCTCGGCCCGAATACCGTTATAAACCACATCGATTTTATCCCAGGGTGCGCCCAAAGCTCGATGGACTTCATGACGCATATAGCCGGTACAGACGATGACGCGCCAAGCATTATAGACGAGGGTTCCCTCTTTGCCGGCGATATAGCGTTGGGTGTCGGTGTGCAGTCCGTTATAACGTCCGTATTCCGTGGCGTGAATCGTGGCAATCAGGGGTATTTTAAAGAGATGTTTCAAGGCGATGGCTGCATCCCCTACTAACCAATCGTGGGCATGAACAAGGTCAAATTTTCCGTATTCGGCGATTAGTTTGCCGCCTTGTTGCCCCATGCTGTTATTCATGTTGACCACCCAATGGAAAAAGTCATTGCCGGGGGGTACGGGGACGCGGTGGATGTGAATACCTTCCACCAGTTCATAACTGGGGGCCTGACCGAATTCGATCGTGATTAAATGGACTTCATGACCGAGTTTGACGATTTCGGGATAGAGTTCGGCAACATGACGGGCGATACCGCCCACTAATCGCGGTGGAAATTCCCACGCCAAGACTAAAATCCTCATTTTTCCCTAACCTCGACCTGATTTAAGCTTGTAGGTAATCATTGCATCCCCATGGTATCTATTTTGGCTCTGGTTTCTTCCTCTAATTGCCACTCTCCCTGCCCCAGTCTGGAGAGGATTTCTTGTCGCCACTTGTTTAATTGTTCCTGAAAAGCGGCCGTTTGTAGATCGTTGCGCCAGAAAATTAGGGCCGATTCGCCAGTTTGCGAATAATAATTTTTCCGCTCTCCAGCGACGCGGAAGCCAAAATGCTCGTAGAGTGCGATCGCTGACTGGTTCGATACCCTTACCTCTAGCGTAGCCCTTTCCAGTTGTCTTTGTACAGCCTTTTCAAGCAGTTTGTAGAGAAGCAGTTTTCCTAATCCTTGTCTTTGATAGTCAGGATAAATTGCCAGGAGGGTAATATGCGCTTCTTCGAGAATTGCCCAAAAACAAGCCAATCCGATTAGGGTTTCGTCCTCCCCGTCTAGGGTAAGAATTAATAATTCACTGTTGGGGCTGTTTAATTCTCGTTCATAACCAGATAGGGTCCAAATACCGCCGAGACTGCGGCGATCAAGTGCTACCATGGCGGCAAGATGCGGCGATTTTGGGGTTTTAAGCTGGATTTTTGGCATTTATCGGGGAACGGGAGTGGGGTGTGGGGTGTAGGGTGTGGGGTGTAGGGAGTGGGGTGTGGGGTGTGGGGTGTGGGGTGTAGGGTGTGGGGTGTGGGGAGAAGCTTTTTTCAGTGTTGCCAAAGGCACGGCGTAGCCGTCCAGTAAACAGTAAACAGTAATCAGTGAACTGAAAACTCACATCTGATAACTGATAAATGTTGGTCAAAGATAAGCAAAAGTTATTTATTGACTGCAAAAACTTGAGAATATTTAAATTAACATTTCGCAATATTTATAAATTCTTAAGAATTAATTGAGAAAGATTTTTATTTAACAACGATGTTATCATGGTTACAGCGATTTTACTGAATTTCATAATGGGTTATCTTGTGCTTTTTTGGGCAGCAATGGCTGAAACCCTTGCCACACCTAGAAGGTGATCCTAATTAAGACGGGTAAATCAGTCAATTTCACCCACAACGATGATCTTTTTTTTGTGTAGTTTTATTGCAAAAAAAAAGTTTTTTTGACAAAAAGCACAAAGTATGATAGAGACTAACGTATTTCTGGCTGCGAGTAATTATCATTGTCCCAGTATTCTCAAAATCGAATAGTATAGATTGAAATAACTCAATGTACGCAAACCTATGGATGGCAGCTTAATCCTGTTCAATATTCTCAATCCGCCGGTTTTGTTCTTTTTCTTAGGAATGCTGGCAGTATTTTTTAAATCCGACCTAGAGATTCCCCAACCACTGCCTAAACTCTTTTCTCTCTATCTTTTGATGGCGATTGGTTTCAAGGGAGGTTATGAACTAGCGAAAAGTGGCATCAATAACCAAATCGCTTTAACCTTGATTGCCTCCGTGGTTATGGCTTGTATCGTTCCCATTTACACTTTCTTTATCCTGAAAATTAAACTCGATAGTGCCAATGCAGCAGCGATCGCAGCAGCCTATGGTTCCATTAGTGCCGTTACTTTCATCACTGCCAGTTCTTTTTTAGAAAAACTTCATATTTCCTATGGCGGTCACATGGTAGCGGCCTTAGCTTTAATGGAATCGCCAGCGATTGTAGTGGGTTTAATCCTGGTGCAAGTCTTTAAAGAGAAAAATGGCGAAGAAGAAGCGTTTTCTTGGTCAAAGGTTCTACATGAAGCCTTTTTAAATGGTTCGGTATTTCTCTTAGTCGGTAGTGTTGTGGTTGGTATGCTCACGGGGGAAAAAGGCTGGGAAAAACTACAACCTTTCACTCAAGGGATTTTTTATGGTGCGTTAACTTTCTTTCTCCTTGATATGGGATTAGTGGCGGCGAAAAGAATCCGGGAATTAGGCAAAACTGGTTCTTTTCTCATCGGTTTTGCGGTATTCATTCCCGTCATCAATGCTATGGTGGGGATTCTCATTGCTAAGGTTCTCGGATTTGAAGAGGGCAATGCTTTATTATTCGCTGTTTTGTGTGCCAGTGCCTCTTATATTGCTGTTCCTGCGGCCATGAGAATGACTGTTCCTGAAGCTAATCCTAGTTTATACGTTTCTATGGCCTTGGCTTTAACTTTTCCCTTCAATATCGTCATCGGTATTCCTCTGTACCTAGAGATGATCAAAATCATTGGCCGTGGAGTCTAAAAAGCCAGGCGGTTTTTAAATAATTCCTGTCAAAATTTTTCTCTTGCACTTATACCTTTTTTACTTAACTACCATGCTTGAATCCCCTCATCCTTCCCTACAAACTGTCAAAAAAGTGGACATAATTGTTAGTCATGCTCTTCTGGAAGAAACCTTAAGCATTCTTGATGTTGTCGGAGTTTCCGGTTATACCGTCCTTGGCAATGCTTCGGGAAAAGGCGATCGAGGTTTATCCCGTGATGACTTGGATTGTGATTACAGTGGTAACTACATTATGACGGTTTGTAATAGTGACGAACAACTTAATCGTCTGATCGATAAAATTCAGCCTTTTTTAAAAAAAGCTGGCGGAATTTTTGTAGTGACTACGGCCCAATGGCTAAGTCATTAGACCTCTTGTAAAAATCAAAATTGTCGTAGTTAATTAGGGTTGGCTGAATAAATCTAAAAACCTTTTTGGATAATATCTTTAGGCTTTTTTGAAATCAAAAATTGCCAGATCTTGCAGTGATCGGGGGGGGAAATTCAGGGACTTTTTCCCTGAAAATTAGGTAATTGATCCCCTGAAAATGGGTAAAACCCTACACCCCACACCCTACACCCTCTTTCAAGTCAGCAGTCAGGAGAACAATCTTTTCCAGTTTAGAATTTATCTGTATCTGGTCTGGGACCAACAGCACCGGCGGGATTAACAAAAAGATTACCACCGGCTTCATTTTGGAAGATACAATCGATTTTCGGTTTGCCTTCCAAGGGACCGGTATAACCAAAGGTATTCATCCGGTTTTTACAACTTTGTACCTGCTGTCCATCGACTAATTTTTGTTGTTCTAAAATTGACCAGTTATTGCGTCGCAAAACGCAACCGGGTTGCATGACTGGTTGGGTAACAAAAACATTAAAGGGGTTAAGGGTGACATAAACCCGCAAATCGGTGACAATGGCACTGGCCCCAAATTGCACGCATAATTCCGCATTGGGGGCGCTGCGATCAATTACTTCCCGGGAAGCGACGTTTTCGGGGCTAAAATTAGCGGTAGAACTGAATACCAGACCGAGACCCACTCCTAGTACAAAAATACCACCAATCAGGGCGATCATGGCATAGTTTAATTTTGCCAATAGGCCTCCGGGGGCCGAAGTGCGGGAGTCATCGCCATAGGAGCGGTCATAATCACGATCGCGCGATCGAGGAGGAGTATAACGAGGTCTTCTATTCATAGAAATTTCTTTCTCCTGTGGCCGCTATGGCGGTCAGTCGTTAGCTATTAGCTTATCATTGTTCTATCCTAGCAACCCGGGGGATAACTGACAGGATAGGTCTGGTATAGGACTATATAGTTTTTTTTGGGTTAGTATGTTATGGTGGATCACTAAATAGAGTAAGTCAGCCTAATCCGAGTTTCTATGCTAGATATTAGCTAGACAAATTCGGAGCGGAGGAACCACATTTGGGGGCGTATTTCTAGATTTTTTAGCCTAGAAAAGGATATCTCTCTATCCTAGCCCGTCAGCTAACTTCGTCGGCGTGGGGGGGAAGACTGAAACATCACTACATTCCTAGTAATGTCTTGATCGGTTCAGTTATGTCGCTGGTACTACTTGATAGTCATAACTTACAGGAGACATTATTTATGGAGATTCTCATGTCAGCTTACCGATCGCAACAATTTTAAGATTTTCCGTAGATAACCATATTTTCTATGAGTTTGCTGTACATTCGGGCAAACTTTTAGTCCGATCGAGAAACCAAGAGTAAAAACAGGATCAAAAATGCTGGAATCTTTACCAATGTGGATTGCTGCAATGACTTTTATTGCAGTCATTGTGGTGATTATGTTCGAGTGGCTTCATATTACCGTAGCGGCTTTACTGGGGGCTTTAATCTTAGTTTTTACCCATATCATGACTCTCCAGGAGGCGGTGGGTTATATCAGTCGCAGTTATGCTACTCTTGCCCTATTTTTTGGGGTAATGGTGTTAGTGAGAGCCTTTGAACCAACGAAAATTTTTGATTATTTAGCAGCACAAATGGTGCTTTTGGCCAAGGGACAGGGCAAATTATTACTAATAGGAATTGTCGCCATTACTACCCCGATCTGTGCGGTATTACCCAACGCTACCACGGTGATGTTATTAGCACCTCTAATTCCGCCCTTAGCTCAAGATATCGGTGTGGATTTTGTGCCGCTCTTAATCCTGATGGTTTTCGTGGCCAACAGTTCCGGGTTATTAACTATTGTTGGTGATCCCGCTACTTATATCGTCGGTGATTCTATTAACATCACCTTCATGGAATACCTACAGCGTTTGAGTTTAGGTGGTGCCTTGGCAGTGATTACCATTCTGGTTATGTTACCTTGGTTATTCCCGAAAATCTGGCGGACAAAATTCGAGCATTTAGAAGACTTACCCCATCCGACAATTAATCATCCTCGCGTCTTAGCTGTAGGGGGAATTATCGTCTTTTTAGTCTTATTTTTATTCGTCGTCGGTGAATCTTTTCCCGTACCCATTGCTCCCGCTGCCGTTGCTTTGATGGGGGCCACTTTAGCCCTACTTTTAGCCCAGCAATCGAAGATAGATACGGTGCATAATATTCTCCGGGATGTGGACTGGAGTACCCTATTATTTTTTATGTCGATTTTTGTGCTAATTGGCGGTTTAGAAAAAACTGGCGTAGTTAATAGTGTATCGGGACTTCTGGCGATAATTTTAGGCAAAAATATCTTTTTAGGTTCTCTAGTCTTGCTGTTTTTTGTCGGACTTGTTTCCAGTGTCGTTCCCAATATTCCCCTAGTGGTGGCCATGGTTCCACTACTGAAACAGTACCTTGTTAATGTTAATTTAGTCGGGACGGAGGTTCTTTCCCCCGATTATGCCGGTTCTTTTCCCCCAGAAGTTTTACCGCTTTTCTATGCGATGATGTATGGAGCCACCCTAGGGGGTAATGGTACTTTAGTGGGAGCTTCTTCTAATATTGTCGCCGCCGGCATCGCCGAACAACACGGGGGCAAAATTACTTTTCACACCTTCCTGCGCTACGGTTTACCGGTGATGTTTACTCAGTTAGTCGTCTCGGCTATGTATATGTTAGTTTTCTTTGTCTAGTCTATCTCTGGGGATATTAATGTTAAGTCCGTTTAAGATTGACAAAATCGTTAACATTGATTAACATTCTTCTATCGTGCTAGATAATCTGGATTGAGCGGCGATCATGAACAAAAAAATCTCTGTTTTAGCACCAGATTTATCCGGTGGTGGTGGCACAAGAGTCTATTTGATTGCTCAAGTCTTGCAACAGCTAAACTGTCAGGTGACGGTTTATGGTCCGATTTTTGGCTGGGAAATCTATCCAACCCCACCGGGGAATATAGCGGTGGTATCGGTCAAAGGCAATAATTATCCCCAGTTTTTTGGCCAGATCAAGACTTTACTTGATCGCCTCTCCGGAGAGATTATCTACGCGGTTAAACCCCGTCCCACCAGTTTCGGCATCGGCCTACTGAAACGTTTTTTTTCCCCACGTCCCCTAATTCTCGATATTGACGATTGGGAAATGAGTTGGTTTGATGGCGATCGATGGTCCTATCGTCCTTATCCCCGACAATTAGCTAGGGATATCCTCAAAAAAAATGGTGCGCTTAGGGATCCGAATCACCCTCTTTATCTGTGCTGGCTGGAAAATTTAATTAACCGTGCCGATGCGGTGACGGTTAATAATCAATTTTTGCAAAAACGTTATGGGGGGATTTATTTACCGAATGGCAAGGATACCTAACTTTTCGATCCCAATCTCTACGATCCTGTCGCTTGTCGTCAAAAATACGGTTTATCTGCCTATAAAGTCTTAATGTTCCAGGGTACAGCTAGACCCCACAAAGGTTTAGAAGATGTCTTAATCGCTTTAGATCAAATTGGTGATCCTGATTTTAAATTGGTGGTGGTGGGAGGTCGCCAAATCGGGGATGGTTATCTGGATAGTTTGCTAGAAAAAGGTCAACCTTGGTTAATTCATTTACCTGCTCAACCGATCGATCAAATGCCGGAAGTTATTGCCGCTGCCCATGCTATTATCGTTCCCCAGAGGGATGAAGCTACGGCTAACGCCCAATTTCCGATTAAACTTACCGATGGTATGGCGATGGCTAAACAGATTATTTCCACTAAAGTGGCAGATATTCCCAAAATTTTAGCTGATATTGGCTATTTAGTCGAACCTCGATCGCCAGAACAACTAGCTGCTATGATTAGCGAAGTTTTTAATCATCTCGACTCGGCTAATGCACGAGGAATAAAAGCGAGAGAGCGCTGTATCGCCTCCTATAGTACCACCGCCATGGCGACAACTCTCTCTCGCCTAATTACTTCTCTGGAAGCAAAATATTAGAGTCTAGCGAGTAGGATAATTGACCGTTCACTGTTTACTTTATTACTTGCGATGAATCCTAATCAAATTCTGCTTAAATATACGCTGAAACACTGGATATTAGTGGTTTCCAGCATTATTATCGGGTTTGTCAGTACCATATTTAATGGGGTAGGAGCTATTTTAGTTATCCCCTTACTAATTTATTTTATTAATCCCGAAAATGATATCTTAAAAAATGCCCCCCACATTATCAAAAAGCTGCTCTCCGTTTTCGAGGTTTTCTCGGTCGATACTCGTTTTTTCTGGATGTTTGCGTCGATATTATTGATTTTAATTCTCAAGCACATTACCAATTTTGTCAGTAATTTGCTAGGTACTTACTTGTCTTTGATTATGGCAAGAGATATGCGAATTGATTCAGTTATTCTGCTGCTAGAAGTGGATATAGATTATTATGTAAAAAGTAAAATAGGAGATATTTTTAATCGTTTCATGTCGGAGATTAATCGAGCCGTGGGATCAATTAGAAATTACATTGGCTTGGTTAAGATTGTCGCCACAGCTTTGATGTACTTGGCTATTTTATTATCAATTTCTTGGCAGTTAACTATTCTTTCTAGTGTTTTGGGCGGCTTTTTAGCTCTGCTTAATCAATACTTTGTCAAGAGATCAAAAAAGTTTGGAGAGATTATCACCGTAACGGCTAAACAGCAAAGTAATAAACTGTTGGAACTGTTAACGGGAATTCGCCTAATTAAAGCAGTAGGAAATGAAAGATACGAATTAAAATCTATTGTGGAAGATATCGAAGCTAGGGAGAAAGCGGGTTTAGATGCCCAGACTAATAATGCTGTAATCGGACCGCTCAATGAGATCGGTGGGGTAATTATTATTGCTTTAATTATCATTGCTGGTCGTTATCTTTTTAATGAACAACTGCAAGCTTTAGCGACAATTTTATTGACCTATCTCTATGTGCTTTTCCGGGCCTTGCCGATGGTTAGTCAAATTAACGGTGTTAGGAGTAGTCTATTGGGTGATGTTTCCGCAGTGGAGGTGGTAGCGGATTTTCTCATTCGAGAGAATAAACCATTTATGACTAATGGCTCTATTCCCTATCAAAGATTAGAGACAGGTATTCATTTTGATAACGTTCAATTTTCCTATCCCAGTCATCAAGAATTAGTTCTCAAGGGCATCGATCTGTGGATTCCAAAAGGAAAAATGATCGCTCTTGTTGGTGCTTCGGGGGCGGGAAAATCGACAATTGCTGATTTATTACCACGCTTTTATGATCCTACAGCCGGGAGAATTCTTTTTGACGGTCACGATTTACGCCATTATGATCTCAAATCCTTGAGAAAAGCGATGGGAATAGTCAGTCAAGACACTTTTCTCTTTAATAATTCTCTCCGTTTTAATATTGCCTACGGATTAAGCGATGTTAGTGATACAGAAATTTTAGAAGTGGCAAAAAGGGCGAATGCCTACGAGTTTATCTCCAAACTGCCGGAAGGACTGGATACGGAAATTGGCGATCGGGGAGTGAGACTTTCGGGAGGACAAAAACAAAGATTAGCGATCGCTCGTGCCTTACTGCGAGAGCCAGATATTCTCATTCTCGATGAAGCCACCAGTGCTTTGGATACAATTTCTGAGCGTTTAGTACAGGAAGCGATCGATGAACTCTGTCGCGAGCGGACTACTCTTGTGATCGCTCACCGTCTTTCCACTGTTCAAAAAGCCTATCAAATTGTGGTGCTGGACAAGGGAAAAGTGGCAGAAATCGGCAATCATGAGGAATTATTAGCTCAAGGTGGTCATTATGCCCGTTTACACGCTCTGCAATTTAGTGATAGCAAAGAGGCTGACTCTAAGAATAGGGAAGATGAGCAAAAAAGAAAAGCTTATTTATCCTACGAAGCGAGAAGCAGTCTTAATAGTCTTTTAGGTTCTCTGCGTCTGGTATCTGAAGATTTAATCGATGATTCTCAGGAGAAACAGGAAATTTTAGAAGAATCCTGTAGTTCAGCTATGCGACTTCTCCGCATTATCGAAGACTACGAGTATTCCTCGACTCGATAGATCTCCTGCAAAAATCAAAAATCTTCCGTTAGGTGAGGAGTCAGGAGACAGGAGACAGGAGACAGGAGACAGGTTTTGGGGGTTGGGGTTTTGGGGTTTTGGGGTTTTAGTTCAATTTCCCCACTTCCCCACACCCTACACCCCACACCCTACACCCTCTTTCAAGTCAGGAGACAGGAGATTTGCAAGAGGTCTCTAGAAAAAAAACTTAAGTTATACTAAAATAATTAGTACAGATAGGCATCTTCCCAGACGGTGAAAAGGAATTATTTACCCTTGAAAACCACAGTTAAAGTCAACACACAAACCCAATTACCCCTACATCTAGTTATCACCCATCCCCAGTATCGTTTTGTCGATTTATTTGCGGGAATCGGTGGGTTTAGAATCGCTTTGGAGAAATTGGGAGGACGTTGTTTAGGCTATTCAGAAATCGATAAACAGGCCATCCAAGTTTATCAACAAAATTTTATTAGCTATCTCAACAGCGATGAAATTGCTTTCGGAGATGTGAGTAAAATCAGCAATTTACCCGATAATCTTGATCTTATTGTCGGCGGCGTTCCCTGTCAACCTTGGTCGGTGGCGGGATGTTTACGGGGATTTGAAGATCCCCGGGGAAAACTCTGGTTTGATGTGATTAAATTAGTCCAGAAAAGTCAACCGAAAAGCTTTATTTTCGAGAATGTCAGTGGTTTAGCTAGTCCTCGCAATCGGGAGAATTTACAATTAATTATCGATGAATTAACCAGCTGTGGTTATCAAGTTTACTGGCAGTTATTAAATGCCTACGATTTTGGTTTACCCCAGAATCGCGAGAGAGTTTTTATCGTAGGAATTAGAAAAGATATAGACAACTATGAGCGGTTTAAATTTCCTTTACCTTTGGGTATCCATCCGAAGGTTTTGGATATTTTAGAAGACATCAAGAATATTCAACCAGTTAAGAAAGTCAAGTTATCTGCGGATACTTTATTTAATGGTTTTGTTCCCCCATCAAGAACTCGTTTCCAAAAAGAAGATGAATTAAATGACTTCTTTATTTTTTCTGATTTAAGAAATGGCCACACAACTATTCATTCTTGGGATATTATCAAAACTACGGAACGACAAAAAAGTATCTGTTTAGCTTTGCTGAAATTAAGACGCAGTAAAAAGTATGGCGAAAAAGATGGTCATCCCGTGGCTTTTTCTACTTTTTTGGAAATTATACCCGACCTAAAAATCGAGGAACTAAATCAGTTAGTTTCTCTGGGTATTTGTTGGCAAACGCAGGAGGGTAAGTATGAATTTATTAACTCGAAAAATATGACGGGAATTAACGGCATTTATCGGATTATTTTACCGACGGCCGATATTATTCCTACCCTAACCGCTACGGGTGCTAAAGATTATATTGCCACTATTTTAATTACCGCTACTCATCCCCAAGAATACAAACAATTGTTTTTAAAGAAAATCTATAAACCCAAAAAGTTTCGAGAAATTACTCCCCAAGATGCGCGTAAATTACAAGGATTCCCCGATAATTTTATCTATCATCCACAGCCGGCTATCGCTAAAAAACAATTCGGAAATGCTGTTCCTATCCCTGTAGTGCAAGCAGTGGCTAGAAATTTACTAGAAATAATTCGTCCCGATTATTAGACTGCGGGATACTGACTCATATTAAAATATTTAAAGGCTTAAAAATCCAAGTTTTCGTTGTGGGGACTCCCTCGTCAGAAGTCAGTCATCAATACCAAATTAGGTTATACTTCATCTTTATGAGAAAGTCTGTAAATTATCCTAATTGCTAAGGAGGTTAAAAATTGAGGGCTCTTCTAGGTTCTGTGTGATCAGTTTAACTTACATAGGATCGATCGATCTTTGTGTCCTTTGTGTCTTTGTGGTTCGTTCCACCCCCTCGCTAGAAGAAATGTATCCTAGAATACATTTTACCCACCAAACCTAGGAGAGCCAATTGAGACATTTCCTACTAAAAATATAACTACTTTAAATGGAAAAAATGATCATGTTTAAACGATACGAAGCTGATGAGCAAGTTATATTTCATGGTGATTCTTTGCCGATTTTATCCAGTGAGATTGCCTCTAATTCTGTAGATCTAATTTTTCTCGATCCTCCCTATAATATAGGTAAGCATTTCGCCGATTTTTACGACAAATGGGAATCGGAAAATGATTATATAAATTGGGCAAATCAAATTCTTGATCAGTGTCTTCGTATCTTGAAACCCCAGGGAACATTATATGTTATGGCCAGCACTCAAGCAATGCCTTACTTTGATCTTTACTTAAGACAAAAAATGACGATTCTTAGTCGCATTATCTGGCATTATGATAGTTCAGGAGTACAAGCAACAAAATACTTTGGTTCGATGTATGAACCAATACTTCACTGTGTGAAAGATAAAAATAATTACACTTTTAATTCAAAGGATATTAAGATAGAAGCAAAAACCGGAGCAAAACGAAAACTAATTGATTATAGAAAAGCGATTCCGAGTCAATACAATACAGAGAAAGTACCGGGCAATGTCTGGTATTTCCCTAGGGTAAGATATCGCATGGATGAATACGAAAATCATCCCTCACAAAAACCTGAATCATTGCTAGAAAGAATTATTTTGGCCAGCACTGACAAGAGTGGAATTGTGCTTGATCCATTTGCAGGAACTTTTACAGCTGCAGCTGTAGCTAAACGTTTGGGAAGAATTTCTATTAGTATAGAATTACAAGAGGAGTATTTAAAAATTGGTCTTCGACGGATTCTCGGATGGCAAGAATACAAGGAAGAAAAGTTACTCCCTCCTCAAAAAAGCTATAGTAGAAAAAGCGAAAATAAACAAGAATCTAACTTTGTACAGGAGAGTCTTTTCGATGTCGATAGTAAAGCATGAATTCACCAAGATAATTATTAAAATTATCGATAATTACTTTCCCAATCAGGGAAATAGCATTTTAAATGCTAGTGAGTTATTGCAATATTTGAACATTAAAACTAGAGCCGCTAATCGAGGTTCTAAATCCCGAGCAGGATTGGCTAATCATTATGCCATTTATGTTTTAGTGGAAGACTATATTAATAATGAGTTTCATCTTAAGGATGGATACGACGAGTATCAAGGCGCTCAGTATATGACACTTTTTCGCAGGCAAAGGGAGCTTCCTTTTGGCGATAAATTACAAAATCATGCTCTTAATTATCGATTAAATCAGGAATTTAAAAAGTATTTTCCCACTTTATCTTATCTGCCTATAATTAGAGATGTTAAAACCAATAGATACTGGATTAATGAGAATATAATTAAGTTTTATCTAGAGGGTAATCAAGTTAATATTGCGCCAGTGATTATAGATATAATTGATGCCTATGTGCAAACAAGACAAAAAGCATTTAATCAATTTATCAGCTATTGTCAACAGATGATTGATATTCAACAGCAAGATCCCCAGAAAGCTATTGAATTTATTCGGAGTTTACTCAGACCAAACATTGATGCTAGAGTTTTTGAGATTGTCAGTTATGCAATTCTTAAAGAGTATTATGGGGAACAGAAAATATATTGGGGGTGGTCGCCTGATCGCTTAAACTCTGAATACTTACTTTTATATAAAACTGGTCGAACAAATGCCAATGACGGGGGGATAGATTTTGTCATGAAACCCCTAGGACGATTTTTTCAAGTTACGGAAACGATAGCTGCTGATAAATATTTTTTAGATATTGATAAAGTGCAAAAATATCCCATTACTTTTGTGGTTAAAACCGAGCAGACTTGCGAGGAAATTTTAGAAAAAGTTGCGGAGCAAGCTAAGATAAGATACAAGATCAGGGCAATTGTCGAAAGATATCTAGAATCTGTAGAGGAAGTGATCAATATTCCCGAATTAATCAACCGTTTTGAGCGGGTTTTAGCTCAAGGTAAAGGAGGAGCGGTAATTGCAGAAATGGTTTTACAGAGCCGGATTGAGTTTAACCTAGAATCAGAGCCATAAAGATATCTAACTCCCCAGCTAAACTAGAATAGAAAGATAGGAAAGCGATCGAAATTAGAATGACGACCGAAATTGAAAAAGAACTAGAAACCAGCGAAGCTGTCTTGGAAAAACGGCGAAATTTTGCCATTATCTCCCACCCTGACGCGGGAAAGACCACCCTGACCGAAAAACTGTTACTATACGGGGGTGCAATCCATCAAGCGGGTGCAGTCAAAGCAAGACGCGACCAACGCAAAGCCACCTCCGACTGGATGGAAATGGAAAAACAAAGGGGAATTTCGATTACTTCCACGGTTTTACAGTTCGATTATCGTGATTTTCAGATTAATCTCCTCGATACTCCCGGCCACCAAGATTTTAGCGAAGATACCTATCGTACCCTAGCCGCTGCCGATAATGCGGTGATGTTAATCGACGCGGCCAAAGGTTTGGAACCCCAAACGAGAAAACTCTTTGAAGTGTGCAAACTGCGACAGTTGCCTATCTTTACCTTTGTTAACAAAATGGATCGCCCTGGCCGCGAACCTCTGGATTTATTGGACGAAATCGAGCGAGAATTAGGATTACAAACCTATCCCGTCAATTGGCCGATCGGAATTGGCGATCGCTTTCGGGGAGTTTTTGATCGAGCCACCCAGACCATACACCTGTTTGAACGTCGCTCCCACGGCTCTCAGGAGGCGCAGGAAACCGTGATCGAGCTTGGCGACCCCAAAATTGAGGATTATCTCGAAAAAGACCTGTATTACCAGTTAAAAGAGGATATAGAACTACTCTCGGAATTGGGTGCAGAATTGGATTTGCCAGCAGTCCACGCAGGAGAAATGACCCCGATCTTTTTTGGTAGCGCCATGACCAATTTTGGGGTGAAATTATTCCTAGAATCCTTCCTCGACTATGGATTACCACCCAGAGGACGCAATTCCTCCCTCGGTGTCCTTGATCCCACCTATCCCGATTTCACCGGTTTTGTCTTTAAACTGCAAGCAAACATGGATCCCAAACATCGCGACCGGGTGGCCTTTGTGCGGGTATGTACGGGGAAATTCGAGAAGGATATGGTAGTAAACCACGCTAGAACAGGTAAAACTATCCGTTTATCCCGTCCTCAGAAACTTTTTGCCCAAGATCGCGCAGTTATTGAAGAAGCTTATCCCGGAGATGTGATCGGATTGAATAACCCCGGGGTCTTTGCGATCGGTGATACGATTTATATGGGTAAAAAGCTCGAATACGAAGGGATTCCCTGTTTTTCTCCCGAATTATTCGCCTATCTCAGAAATCCTAACCCTTCCAAGTTCAAACAGTTTCAAAAAGGAGTCTCGGAATTACAGGAAGAAGGGGCCGTACAGATATTATCCTCGATCGATGAATTTAAACGCGACCCGATTTTAGCCGCTGTCGGTCAATTACAGTTTGAAGTGGTGCAATTCCGTCTTTTAAGCGAGTACGGAGTCGAAACTACCCTCGAACCCCTAGCCTATAGTTTAGCCCGTTGGGTAGCCGGGGGTTGGGCCGCTTTAGAAAAAGCCGGTAAACTCTTTAATACTTTAACTGTCAAAGATTATTGGGGTCGTCCCGTCTTATTATTCAAAAATGAGTGGAATTTACAGCAAGTTAAAGAAGATCATCCCTCTTTGCAATTAAACTCGATCGCACCGGTAGGATCGGGAGTAGAACCGCAATCCTAACCCTTAATCCCCCAAGACAATTGCCGAACTGGTCAGGACAAGATAGCGACCCCCCAGACAACTAGACTAAAGTAGAAGTGGTCAGAAAGTCTCGATCTTCCCTAACACTTCGGATGTCTCAAAGCACTATCGTTGACGAGTCCCTCACCATTAGAAAAAGTCCTGCTGTCAATTCCCGAATTAATCCCTGTTTAATTCGCTTTTGTTATTTTCTGGGAAATTATCTAGTTTTACCAGCTTTTTTCAGCAAAATAACGGTTACGGGCCAGGAAAATATCCCCCTAACGGGGGGTGTCATCTTGGCACCTACCCATCGGTCCCGTTGGGATGCGCTGATTTTACCCTACGCGGTGGGACGTTTAGTTAGTGGACGGGATTTGCGCTTTATGGTTTCCGCTAACGAGATGAAAGGGGTACAAGGTTGGTTTATCCAACGTTTGGGGGGTTTTCCCGTCAACACCGATCACCCCGGTATGGGTAGTCTGATCCATAGCGTCGAACTTTTGGCCGAGGGGGAAATGGTGGCGATTTTTCCGGAAGGGGGTATCTGTCGCGATCGAGTGGTTCATCCTCTTAAACCGGGGGTAGCGCGGATCGCGTTGGAAGTTAAGACCATCAAACCCGATGCAGATATCAAGATTTTGCCTGTAAGCATTAGTTATAATCAGCCTTACCCCGGATGGGGAAGCGAAGCGACAGTAAACATCGGTCAAGGGATTAATGTGCTTGATTATCAACAAAATTCGCTAAAACGGGAAACTGTCCGCTTAACCAAAACCTTGAGCGATCGCTTAAAACTTCTCCACGAGGATCAATCACCTTAATCAGCTGTTGACTATCTACCGCACAAGTGGGATTTCAGGGACGGATTAAAATGATTGTTTTAACTATTTTTAAGCAAAAAAGTGGCTTTTCTGGTTTAAATAAATAATATCTTGTTTTTTTCTGCTTCTGGCTCCTGAATACTGCCTC
Organism: Microcystis sp. LE19-131.1A; assembly: GCF_027532015.1. Lineage (NCBI taxonomy): Bacteria > Bacillati > Cyanobacteriota > Cyanophyceae > Chroococcales > Microcystaceae > Microcystis > Microcystis sp. LE19-131.1A. The sequence goes on from NZ_JAPZSS010000152.1 coordinate 22,605, forward strand.
GGAAACCCCTCAGATCGGTGAAGATGTCCGATTGTTGCAGGGGGTCTAATGATAGAATGGGTATCAGCGAAAGTAGTTTGTGAGTGAAGTGATCCGATGCAGTTCCAAATCCAGCCAGACAGTGAAATCCCCGCCTCTAAGCAATTATTTGACCAAATTCGCTTCGCTATCGCCTCTCGTCAGTATCCACCGGGCCATCGTTTACCTAGTACCCGTCAACTAGCTATGATCACGGGATTACACCGTAATACGATAAGTAAAATTTATCAACAACTGGAAAACGATGGGTTAGTGGAATCCATAGCAGGTTCGGGGATTTATGTCAAGGCTCGCGGACATGAAAACGATAATTTATTGGGTTCGCCCCTATTGGAACAAAATCCAGAAATAGGCCGACTAATTAGCCAGAGTTTGGCTAGTTTTCTCGCTCAAGGTTTAACTCTAGAGCAAATTCGCGAGTTATTACTGGCGGAAATCAATTGGCGATCGCAGTGTAGTTCTCAGGTTCTTGTCACCATTCCCCGTCACGATTTGGGTGCAGGGGAGCTAATGTTAAGAGAATTAGAGCAATCCCTCAAAATTCCCGTCCAATTAGTGGCAATGGAGGATTTAGCCCAAGTTTTAGCCAATACTAAATCTGCCACTGTTGTCACCAGTCGCTATTTTATCAGTGTAGCGGAGGAAATTGCCGCTCCTTTTCAATTACGAGTCATTCCCATCGATATCTACGATTACAGCAAAGAATTGGCATTAATCAAAAAATTACCCACCGATAGCCGTTTAGGGATTGTCAGTATTAGCACCGGTATTATTAAGGTGGCCGAAATTTTAATTCATAGTTTACGGGGTGATGTATTAGTTATGTCCGCTCAAATTCATGAAACGGATGAGTTAAGAGTTTTAGCCAGAACTTCCCAGACAATTATCAGTGATCAAGCGAGTTATACTTTAATTAAAAATCTGATTAATGAAGTGCGATCGGATTTAATTCGTCTGCCAGAAATTATCTGTAGTGATAATTATATTGGGGATAAATCAATTCAATTGCTAAGACGAGAATTAGGATTAGGTGGCTAGATGATAAGCTAGGACCCATTTTAACCTCTGAATCTCCCCCAATCCCTTTACTGTTGCCTCTTGCAAGAGTGCCTTATCTCAACAAGTAATTTAAATGCGCGGGCAGCTTAACTTTAAAATTTACTTTAGTCTATGGTTACTATTGACAATAACCTAGGGCAAGTCGAGAATAAAAGCAAAAAAAACTTTTAAGAAGTATTAACTTTTTTAGTACAATGGCGGAAGGATAGGGATAAGCTCAATTTTTCACTCTCGGACGAGGTTAGATGAAAAGTGCTGAATGTTTAACGGTATCCCCCGGGGAACCGCTTACCGATTGGCAAAAACTCGGATTAGATTTGGTGGCTCGTTGGCAGGGACGAGATGTTATCCTAGCGATCGATCTTACCGGTAGTGTTAACTTTAATGATGAAGGACGCACGCGCCTTGGTCAAATTATTCGCGATAGTTTAAAAAATAACGATTCCGTTTATCTTGAATGTCGGGGTGAAGACCCTCGCTTTTAGCGACGGGATGAAACCCCGACCAGTATAAAACAGCAAAGCACGACATTTCGACAGGCTCAATGTAAAAGCTCAATGTTCACTAAAATCTTGACAATTTGTGCTATACAGGTTAACATAAAATAAGTTGTTTGAGGTCGATAAACAATGATTGTCTTAGAAATGAAAGCCGTGGTCAAACCAAGTCAATGTTCTGCCATTGATGAAGCTATTCGTACAGTACAATTCATCCGTAATAAGGCTTTAAGGCTTTGGATGGATGCCAAGAGAGAAGACACAATCGATAAATATTCTCTCAATAAATATTGTGCAGTTCTCGCCAAACAGTTCAAGTTTGTCGATACTCTAAATTCTACGGCCAGACAAGCATCGGCCGAACGAGCTTGGTCAGCTATTGCCCGTTTCTATGATAATTGTAAGAAAAAGGTTAAAGGAAAAAAAGGTTATCCTAAATTCCAGAAAAATAATCGTTCTGTGGAATATAAAAACTCCGGATGGAAACTATCGGAGGATAGAAAGAAAATAACTTTCACAGACAAGAAAAACATTGGGACGGTTAAACTAAAAGGAACTAGAGACCTAAACTTTTATCCTATAGACCAAGTTAAACGAGTTAGAATTGTTAAACGAGCGGATGGTTACTATGTCCAATTCTGTCTAAGCGTTGATATTCGGGAATATGCTAAACCCCTAGAACCAACAAAAAGATGTGTGGGATTGGATGTAGGTTTAAAAGTTTTCTACGCTAATAGTGATGGGGAAACGGTAGAAATACCGCAATACTATCGCAAGGCAGAAAAAAGATTAAATCGACTGAATCGGAAGAAGTCTAAAAAGTTTAGAAAAGGTCAACCTCAGTCAAACAACTACCAAAAAGCTAGAAAGAGATATGCTAGAAAGCATTTAAGAGTAAGTAGGCAACGTAAAGGCTTTGTCGAAAAAGAGGCATTGCGCGTCATTAAATCTAACGATTTCATCGCCTACGAAAACTTAAATATT
>NZ_JAPZSS010000183.1:0-1095 GCF_027532015.1 Microcystis sp. LE19-131.1A
TTAAATATTGGAAGAAAGGTAGTCGGAGAGGCCGCCTTTAGCGGGAATCCGATAGAGAGGTTCGTAGTTAACCCAGTACGGGTCAAAGCGTACAAAGCTAATTCTAGATGCAATATTTGCGTACAGAATTAGTAACTATTACACAAGAGGAAGCTCTCAACAATATACAGGAGGCGATCGAGCTTTATTTACAACCTGATGCTATCGACCTTCTACCCGGAGCAGTAATCCGTGAGGTTATGGTGGGATGACTCGACTCGGGAGGTGGTAAAATAGTCCGATGCCTGTAAAACATTAACAAAATATGACTACTCTGTTGCAAAAAGCATTCACAGAAATCCAGAAACTGCCAGAGTCTCTTCAGGATGAACTTGCTCAACAATTGCTGGAAGACATTGAAAGTGAATTAAAATGGCAGCAAAGCCTTTCTAACGAAGATCTGGAATTGGGAGCTTTAATAACAATGGCACAGGAAGCCCTGATAGAAGAACAAGAGGGGAGAACAGAAGATAAAGGTTTTGGAGAAGAATGAAGTCAGCCAGAACCAAGAGGTTTCGTCAACTTTTTCTCAGTTTGCCGCAAAGGGTACAAGAAACAGCCAAGAAAAATTACGAGATTTGGAAATAAAATCCACTTCACCCCAGCCTAGAGTTCAAAGAGGTGAAACCAAGAGAAAAAATCTGGTCAGTCAGAGTCGGCATTGGATGGCGAGCATTAGGGATTAAGAAGTCAGATGAAGAAAAGATAGTTTGGTTCTGGGTTGGGTCGCACTCCGAGTATGACAAGATTATAGGTAAGAATTAGGAGCGATCTAACCAATCACTGCACCCGACCGAGAGTTAGACTAATAATATTATTCAAGGTTCATGATAGCGGGTCAGTGCGATCGTTATCTGTAAATATTCTCATTTTCAAGGTTTAATTGGACGATAACTCTATCAATTAAATCACAGCCCTAGGCTGGTTTTACGCAAGGAAACTCAACCCCTTCGTTTAACTGAATATATTCCGATATAATCAAAGACAGGTCATTGAACGTTGAGGAAATACCGTGAACATCAGCCTAGATTTACCTTCAGAGCTAGAGAATGAGTT
>NZ_JAPZSS010000161.1:0-35904 GCF_027532015.1 Microcystis sp. LE19-131.1A
ATAATACAGTGAGTTCTTTTCTTCTTCCGTGAATTCTAGGTTAATCATGTTTTTAATGAGTGCTTTGCTTCTAATTATGACTCTTAAACTATACTATTGTCCTTGAGTAAAAAATGCAAGTTGCAGCCGTGCAAAGTATAATCAAGACCCAGACTTTCCCCTAACTTTCTCTCGAATTGATTGACAGAAACCCTCACTATACCCAAACTGGTTCTGATATTTGCCATGCAATCTTCTCAGTTTTTACCTGTCATTGAAAGTCTCGCCACTGGCACTCCGGGCAATCTTGTCCGACAAACGGATGCCGCTAAATTTTTAGCTAACCTCAAAGGTCTAGAGAAGAATCAACACCGTATCGAAAAAATCTACGAACATACCCGTATTGACACTAGGCATCTAGCGATTAATTTATTAACCGAAGAAACTGTTAACTTTAGCCGAGAAAAGGGAACTATTGAACAACGAATGCAAATGTACGAAAAATATGGGCTTCCCCTAGCAGAAGGTGTGGCGAGAAGAGTTATTTTAGCCGCATCGGAGCAACAGAAAAATCATAATCCTTTGAGTACAGAAAAGATCGAGGATTCTATTGGTCTAATCGTATTCGTCACCAGTACAGGCTTTGTGGCCCCGGGTATAGATGCTCAATTAATTAAAAGCTTAGGACTTCGACGCAACATTGCTAGAGTGCCAGTTAATTTTATGGGTTGTGCAGCCGCAATGAATGGTTTACGAGTAGCCTGTGATCATGTAAGAGCCAACCCTGAGCATAAAGCTTTAGTAATTTGTTTAGAATTAAGTTCTATTAATGCCGTTTTTCAAGATGATTTAAATGACATTATCATTCATAGTATTTTTGGTGATGGTTGTGCGGCAGTAGTAATCGGAGCCTACGAACCAGAACAAATACAAGGTCGAGGAAAATTTATCATTCGGGATAATTTTAGTTATCTGGCTGAAAATACCGAAGACGGGATTACCTTAGGCATTAGAGACAATGGTATTACCTGTCTGCTGTCCCGTCAATTACCTGATTATATTGAGTCTGGTGTCGGTCGAATTATTACTAATTTTCTGAATAGTCATGAGATAACCAAGGAAGATATTGATTTATGGATGGTTCACCCTGGAGGGACAAAAATTATTGAAAAAGTGCAACTTTCCCTAGATTTAAATGATGAACAAGTGGCCGATAGTTGGGGAGTTCTCCGTCAATACGGCAACCTACTTAGTTGTGCGATTTTATTTGTAATGGAACGCATGATCTTAAGATTAGAACAAGGATGTGGGACGCAAGCTCTGAAACAAAATAAGAGCGGAGTTACTCGTCAAAACGCCGCATCTTTGACAGGTTTGGCCTTCTCTTTTGCCCCGGGAGTCGGTATTGAAGGAATTCTCCTAGAGAAGATTTAACCCCACCCTTGAAAATCTATCACCGGACAGGAGGACAAACTTAATGGAATTTTTGAGATTTTTGCTGGCCATATCCTGGAAACATATCACTATTGCTATCGTAGCAGGTTTACTTAGCGGTGTTGGCAATGCTCTTTTAATTTCTTTGATTAATCGAGAAGTCCATGAGGGTCATGCGGTCAATGCTCTACAATACTTTAGTATCTTGGCGATCTTTATTATAGTGACCAGCATTATCTCGCAATTTATGCTGATTTTTCTCTCGCAGAATGCTATCTATGAACTGCGAGTGAAATTGAGTAAAAATATTTTGTCCTCTCCTTTAGAACATCTAGAGATACTGAAAGAAAATCGTCTTTTGGTTAGTTTTACCGATGATGTTCATACCCTAACTCATGCAGTGGCATCCGTGCCGAATATTTGTGTGGATTTGGCTACAGTTGTCGGCTGTTTCGTTTACTTTGCTTGGCTATCTAATGCCCTTTTCGTCTTAACGATAGCTTCTACTGTTAGCGCCATCTGGTTTGTGCAAACGATCCTGAATAAAGCCGAACGTTTATTTTTTAAGTCGAGGGAAGAAGAAGACACCCTATTTAAGCATTTTAAAGCCTTGATGGGCGGCATCAAAGAACTCAAGCTCAATCAGTCCAAAAGGCAGGCTTTTATGGAGAAGGAATTGCAGAGTAGTGCCGTACGGCTTCGGCAACTAAATACCAAAGCTATGAAAAGATTTGCGATCGCTAACGGTTTTGGACAACTATCTCAGTTTCTCAGTTTGGGATTTATTCTGTTCATTCTACCTTTGTTTTTAGACATTCCTTTAACGATGTTAGCCTCCTATGTTTTAATTGGTACTTTCATCGCCTTGCCAATGCAGAATATGCTCAATCGCATTCCTGAATTAGTCCGGGGAAATATTGCCCTGCGAAAAATTGAAAGGATGAAATTATCTCTCTCCAGTCTCTCGGAAGCAGATACCCTAGTTTTATCCATCAGTCCCTCCTGTCAACTACAATTTCAAGCTGTCACCTATCTCTATCACCCAGAATTACCACCTTTCCCCCCCGAAGGTTTCCCCGAAGGTCATCCACCTTTCCCCCCCGAAGGCCATCCACCTTTCCCCCCCGAAGGCCTTTCTCAAGGTTTTGCCAATAGTTTACCGGCACTGGCACCAGAATCCCCCTCCTCCGAAAGGAAACTAATTCCCTTTCCATCCCATCCCCCCTATTCTCAAAAAGGCAACCCGCCACCACCGCCAAGGACAGATGAAAAGGGGTTTCTACTCGGACCAATCAGCTTTTCTTGGCAACCGGGGGAACTGATCTTTATTATTGGCGGCAATGGCAGCGGCAAGTCAACTTTAGCTAAACTAATTACAGGACTATACCCACCCCTATCGGGAGCAATTTATCTCAATGGTAAACGTATTACCCAAGATAATGTGGAGTGGTATCGTCAACATTTCTCGGCAATTTTCTATGATTTTTACTTATTCGATAGTTTTCTTGGTTTTGATCGCCCCAATCTCGATCAAGAGGTGGAAAATTATCTGATACAACTGCAATTAGCCCATAAAGTTACGATCAAAAATGGAGTTTTATCCACCACAGAACTATCTCAAGGACAAAGGAAACGACTGGCTTTATTAACAGCCTATTTAGAAGATCGTCCTATCTATGTGTTTGATGAATGGGCCGCCGACCAAGAACCCCGTTTTAGGGAACTATTCTATAAACAGATACTGCTACAACTGAAAGAAAGAGGAAAAATAGTTATTGTTATTAGCCATGATGAGCGCTATTTTCATCTAGCCGATCACATTATTAAGCTCGATTATGGTGCTGTGGAATCCGAACAGACTGCTCAACAATCAGGTTCTCTCTAAATTAACCCGCCAGTTTCCTACTCACTATGTCAGATACTTCCTCCTTCCAAAAAGTTAACAAACAGCCCACAATTAGCTGGGTATTGGGATTACTAGCTTTATTTTTAGCCATTGGTGGTATTGTTCTCGCCTATCGTCAGTTTGGGCATACCCCCCACCGGGATAGTTCCCGTCCGCTGCCTGTAGCCGTGGAACAGACGGATCTAACGATCATCGTTTCCGCTAATGGCACTGTGGAACCGGAAAAAGTGGTTAATGTTAGCCCTAAAACAGCAGGAATTTTGAAGGAACTGCTAGTAGATGAGGGTTATACTGTCAAAAAAGGACAGATAATTGCTAAAATGGACGATTCTGATTGGCAGGGTCAATTGTTAGAATCCCAGGGCAAACTAGCGGCAGCCCAAGCTAATCTCCGCAAACTAATCGCCGGTAATCGTCCCCAAGAAATCGCTCAGGCCCAAGCGAAACTGGAAGAAATAGAAGCAAACCTACAAAAATTGATGGCTGGTAATCGTTATCAGGAAATTGCCCAAGAAAAAGCTCGTTTAGAAGGTTTAAAAGCCATTTTCAAAAAATCTGATGATGAATATCGTCGCAATCAGCTACTTTTCAACGAAGGAGCCATATCTCAACAGACTTTAAACGAAAAACTGGCAACCAGGGATAGCGCCCAGGCTGCCGTGATTGAATCCCAAGAAAAGCTATCTCTCCTTAAAGAAGGAACTCGCTCGGAAGAAATTGCTCAAGCAAAGGCGGAAGTGAGAAATCAACAACAGGTCTTAGACCTTCTCCAAGCAGGAACAAGACAGGAGGAAATCGATCAAGCACGGGCGGAGGTGACTACTGCTCAGGGTTCTCTACAAAATGTCAAAACTCAGATTGAGGATACCATCATTAAAGCGCCCTTTGACGGGGTGGTTACTTTTGTCTACGCTGAACCGGGGGCCTTTGTCGCTCCTACTACGACCGGCAGTTCCGTATCTTCGGCCACTTCTTCCTCGATTTTATCCCTGGTTTCACAAAATGAAGTGGTCAGCAATGTAGCAGAAAAAAACATTGATAAGATCCGGGTTGGGCAAAAGGTGACGATTACAGCCGATGCTTATCCAGATAAAGTATTTCATGGACGAGTCTCTCTGATTGCCACCCAGGCAACGGTAGAACAAAATGTCACCAGCTTTGAAGTGAAAGTGACCCTAGAAGAAAAGGCGGCCAGGGAATTAAAAGCAGGAATGAATGTTTCTGCCGATTTCCAAGTCGGCCAACTGAAAAACGCTTTAACCGTGCCAACTATTGCCGTTACCCGTCAGAACGAACAAACTGGTGTTTTTGTCGGCGCACCTAACCAACCACCCCGATTTGTCCCCATTACCACTGGCGTTACTATCGGCAATCGTACCGAAGTCAAAAGCGGACTCGATGGCTCCGAACATATCTTAATTAATCCACCTTCGGACACCCGACCACCCCAGGGTTTTTCTTGGCAAAGTCTCTTTGGTGGTGGGGGGAATGAACCGGCTGCTGGTGGCCCTCCCCCCGGTACCCCACCACAGGGAGCCTCACCCCCCCCAGGTGGGCCGCTCTAATCATTACTAGGGTCAACCTTGGCAGCTGTTTTAAGGGAAGGATTGGCGTTGTATGATCAGTAGGCTTGTTGACAATCCCCGAAGCGCTCAGGCGAGGGATTCTTGAAGCTCATCACTGCGCTTTCTGGTTTCCCCTACTCACGTCTTAAACGATTATGTCCTATCCGAACCTACTAGAATATCACTTGTTATCTAGTTGTCCACTTGTGGATAGCTCTCCAAGCGTTTTGGTCTTTCAACCAAGATTCGGGTATGCCCTACCCTATCTGCCTTACGGCAAAATGTTTTTAGTTTATTTCAGCCTTGGAAAAGACTTACTCCCCTGTTTTAAGAGTTTTCGGGTGGCTCTTGTCTTCTTTTTTCTCCTCAAAAGTGCCGTACTATTGCAACGGGATTTCCACGATGTGAGCGGCATTTCAACCTGTTGACTCTTAGATTTTAACACAACTGTTTAGAGTTGTGCTTCGTGTCACTGAGCCTTGACATTGAGCCTTGACATTGAGCCTGTCGAAATGTGTCGAAATGTGTCGAAATGTGGACACTGAGCCTGTCGAAGTGCTGTTCTATATTGGTCGGCTTTTCATCTCCGAGGTAAAACCGAGGGTTTCTTCAAGCCGACATTTAAGGTAAATGCAATACAGATCAGAATCTATTGTTTGATGGATATCCCCTCTCTACTCCACAGGGCAGAAAAGGCCCTACTCCCCATCTTTTCGGAAATTGACGCACAGGTCAAGGAAAATCTCCGTAAAGTCCTCGCTGCTTTCCGTGAAAACCGCGTCGGGGTGCATCATTTCGCCAGTGTTAGCGGTTATGGTCATGATGACTTGGGACGGGATACTTTAGATCAAGTGTTCGCCCACGCCCTGGGGGCCGAAAAGGCGGCGGTGCGGGTACAATTTGTTTCAGGAACCCATGCGATCGCCTGTGCCTTGTATGGGGTTCTTCGACCGGGGGATGAGATGTTAGCGGTAGCCGGTGCGCCCTACGATACCCTAGAGGAAGTAATTGGAATTAGGGGCAGTGGTCAAGGCTCTTTAAAGGATTTTGGCGTTAGTTATCGCCAATTAGAGCTAGATTCTACTGGTGCGATCGATTGGTTGGCTTTAGAAACAGCAGTTAAACCCCAAACCCGTTTAGTACATATTCAAAGATCCTGCGGTTATTCCTGGCGATCGAGTTTGTCTATTGACGAAATCGAGAGAATTGTCCGTATAGTTAAACAACAAAACCCGAATACGGTCTGTTTTGTCGATAATTGCTATGGGGAATTTATCAACACCCAAGAACCCACCGACGTGGGGGCAGATCTAATGGCCGGTTCTCTAATTAAAAATCCCGGAGGTACAATTGTCACGGCCGGGGGATACATAGCAGGTAAAGCGCAATTAGTGGAAATGGCCTGCTATCGTCTGACAGCACCGGGGATCGGTAGCGAGGGAGGGGCAACTTTTGACCAAAATCGTCTCCTTTATCAGGGATTGTTTCTAGCGCCGCAAATGGTGGGAGAAGCGATGAAAGGCAGTCATTTAATCGCCTATGTGGGTGATAAGTTGGGTTATCCGGTCAATCCTGCTCCTTTTGTGCCTCGACGCGATATTATTCAAGCGATTAAACTCGGTTCCCCCGATAAGCTGATTGCCTTCTGTAAAGCCATTCAAGCCTATTCTCCCATCGGTTCCTACTTGGATCCCATTCCTGCCCAAATGCCGGGCTATGAGAGCCAAGTAGTGATGGCTGGTGGCACGTTTATCGATGGTAGCACCTCGGAATTCTCCGCCGATGGACCCCTCCGGGAACCCTATATCGTTTTTTGTCAGGGGGGAACCCATTGGACCCATATTTCCCTAGCTTTAGAACAAGCGATCGCCGCTTTGTTGAATGGTTCCCCTCAGCTTCCTTCTCTCCCTTAGTTAAAATCCTAACTTCCTGTCTTTGTGGTTAACAAAAAGGGGACTGTCAGGGGGCAAAAGTTCCATATTAGTATTTAGGCTCTCTTGGGTTTGGTGGGTAAAATGTATTCTTGAGATATAATTCTGCTGGCGAGCGAGTGGCACGAACCACAAAGACACAAAGGACACAAAGATCGGTCGCTCCTATATAAGTTAAACTTATCACACAAAGAATAAGAGAGTCGTATTTATTCCTTTTTTATTTTTGTTAAGGACTTATTGATTGATTTAGGCTCTTTTTTTGGGTAATTCCTAATTTTTAAGATCAATGTAGATTGACAAAAATGAGATGCACCCAGTTTCCAACTTGTCTAACTCGATGCCAGACGGGAAAATAAGCACAAATCTAACTATACTCATTAGAATATAAATATCAACGACCACGATTAAAAACTCTTATGCGGGTAACTCTAAAATCGGCCTTGAGTGACAGTAATATCGACGCTAATCAAAGCAGCAGTCAACGTCAACTGATGCTATCGATCGCCGCCACCAGTGAACAGATTGACACAAATTTACCAATTAATCTTTGTTTAGTTCTCGATCATAGCGGTTCTATGCAGGGAAAACCCCTAGAAACGGTCAAAAAAGCGGCTTTAAGTTTAATAGAATCCCTCGGAGTTAATGATCGTCTCTCGGTGATAGCTTTCGACCATCGCGCTAAAGTTATTCTTCCCTCCCAATCGCGACAGGATGATCTGACCTTAATTCGCTCAAAAATTCAACAATTACGAGCGGGAGGAGGTACGGCGATCGATGAAGGGATAAAATTAGGCATTCAAGAAAGTTCCAGCGGCAGCAAAGGTTATGTATCTCATATTTTTCTGCTTACCGATGGTGAAAATGAACACGGAGATAATCAACGCTGTTTAAAATTAGCCGCAGTAGCAGCTGAGTACGGCATCACCTTAAATACCTTCGGTTTTGGCGATCATTGGAATCAAGATATCCTAGAAAAAATTGCCGATATCGCCGGCGGCAGTTTATCCTATATCGAAAGACCCGAACAGGCTTTAATTGAATTTACTCGTCTGTTTAACCGTCTGCAATCTGTGCGGTTAACTAACGCTTTCCTGCAATTAGAATTAGATGCTCGGACTCATTTAGCCGACTTAAAACCCATTGCCCAAGTTGCTCCAGAAACTATAGAAATGAGCTTACAAAAAGAGGGCAATTTTTACATCACCCGTTTGGGGGATTTAATGATAGATGAAGAAAAAATTCTCCTCCTCAATCTCTATATTGACCAAATTCCCCCCGGTACTCACACCATAGCTAAGGTGAAGATTCGCTACGATGATCCCGCTTCCGGTCAAAAAGGGCTAGAAACTGCGACTTTTAGCCTTGATATCACCTCCCAAGCTCTCTATCAATCCCAATTAAACGATCAAGTTCAGAAATCAATTCTGACTTTAGCCAAATATCGTCAAACCCAAATCGCCGAAGAAAAATTAAAACAGGGCGATCGAGCAGCCGCAGCCACCATGCTACAAACCGCAGCCAAAACGGCCCTACAATTGGGAGAGAAAAATGCCGCCACTGTCCTCCAAACTAATGCCACCCGTTTACAGGTGGGAGAAGAATTGAGCGAGGGAGATTTAAAGAAAACCCGTATTATTGCTAAAACAAGACTACAAACCGATGAATAAACTACTTATTGAAACAAAATCCCAATTCCTAGCAAAGCAATTGTCACTCCGAAAATCGCCCGCAAGTTAATCCGATCCCCCATCATGGCTGCGATCGGTAAGACAAATAAAGGACTGGTAGCGGTGAGAGTTTGGGCAATACCCACAGGAGAGAATTTTAAAGCAGTTTGCTGTAACCAAATTCCTAAAAAGGTACTGCCGAAAGCGGTGACAATAATAATAGCAATCAGACGCAATGACCAGTTAATCGGTGGTGATGATTCCTGACGGCGAAAAAACATCAGAATTAACACTATTCCCGTCCCCGCTAACAGACGAAACAGGGCACTCTGCAAAGAAGACATTCCCGACTGCACCAGTGCCTGACGAGATAAAACCGCCCCCACCGCTTGGGAAATCGCCGCAATTAAAGCCCAGGCAATTCCTTGCCGCCAGGGGCGTTGACTATTGATTTCGGGAGTTTTTTCGGAAATAACCCAAGCAACCCCGAAGATGGTCAAAATAATGCCAATATAAGCCGATATTTTCAGGGATTCCCCCAAAAAAGTCGCCGCTAGAATCGCCCCCAAAGGAGGCGAAAGGGTTTCTAACAGGAGGGTTTTTCGCGGTCCCAAATAATTGAGGGCGGTAAAATAGGCCGTGTCACCGATTCCTATACCAATTGCGCCACTTGTCAAGAGTATAAATACCGAACTTTGCTGATTAATATCGCGCCATTGTCCGGAAAGGGGCAGCGTCAGGGCAATTAAAGCGATTGCGACTACTCCTTTCAGAAAATTAAGCAATAAAGGCGGGATTTTCTGGCCTAATAGGCTATAAATCGCCGCAGAAACCGCCCAAAGCGCCGCCGCACTCAAAGCCGCTATCTCTCCCGTTAAATTTTCACCGAGACTAAATCCGTTGAGCATTATCATATTTGTCAGGAGACAGTATTAAGAAGACTCCGAGACTATTTTTATTTATTATCCCCACTTCCCACACCCCCGCTAATTTAGTGATTTAATAAAACCGACCACTGCTGCAGAAGATAAAAACTATGTGTATTCTCGGTTTTGATCCGGGTAAGGATAAATGTGGAATCGCGGTCAGGTCATCGACGGGGAAAATTTATACCCATGAGGTGATATCATCGTCACAGGCGATTGAGCGTTTAGCCAGTCTCTGTCAACAATATCCGATCGAATTATTGGTGATGGGGAATCAAACCACCTCAAAAAGTTGGCGCGAAAAAATTGCCGCTCGTGTCACCGTCCCGATTACTCTAGTAGATGAACGCAATAGTACCCTAGAAGCTCGCGATCGCTATTGGCTGATGTTTCCCCCCAAAGGATTACAGAAACTCATCCCCCAAGGTATGCGTCTTCCTGATCGCCCCATTGATGATATAGTAGCGATTCTGCTGATTGAACGTCATTTACAGTCAAAATAATGTCACACTACAAAATAGACACAGCAGGGTGAATTGACGATGCTCCTAAGTAAAGGTTTTGAAGTGGAAATGTACACCGGAACAGCAGCCGGAGAAATTATCGGTTTATCCGATCGCATTGTCAAGGATTTAGATGGTTTTGTCCGGGAACCGGATAGTCGTAACGTAGAATATACCACGGCTCCCATGACTAACTATGACCGTCTTTTATGCGCTACTTTAAAACCTCGTCTGGCTCTACGGCAATATTTGCGTCGTTTAGGCGATTATACCCTCATCCCCGGCAGTACCCTCTCCTTGGGCGATAGTCAATATTTTTATCGCAGTGACCCCCACAATCCCTATCATGACTATATCGAACAGACCTACGGCACTAATGTAGTCACGGCCAGTATTCATATTAACGTCGGTATTAGCGATTATGAGAATTTAATGCGTGCCTGTCGCTTAATTCGCCTAGAAGCTCCTTTATACTTGGCTTTAAGTGCTTCCTCTCCTTTTCTCGATGGGAAAATCACTGGGTCCCATTCCCGTCGTTGGCAAGTTTTCCCCCAAACTCCTGCTTATGTTCCCCTCTTTGAGAGTCATAAACATTTTGTCACCTGGACTGAGGAACAATTAAAACTCGGTACGATGCAGAATGTTCGTCATCTCTGGGTTTCGGTACGTCCTAACGGTAGCAATCGTCCCTATAATCTCAATCGTCTAGAATTGCGAATTTGTGACCTGATTGCTAATCCTATTAGTTTATTAGCAGTTATGGCTTTTTTAGAGGCCCGTTTAACTCAACTTTTACAAGATCCCCAATTAGACCCCTTAATTTTAAGTCAATTACCCAGTAGCAATCGCAGCGAGGATTTATTAACTTTAACCCAAGAAAACGAACAGGCTGCCGCACGTTTTAGTCTTGATGCCACCCTGAGACATTGGTACGATGGCCGGGAAATCTTAGCTAGGGATTGGATTAAAGACCTCTATGTTCAAGTTTATCCCGTTGCTAAAGAAAAGGGTTTTAGTTGTTTCCTCTCTCCCCTACAAAAAATCCTCCGTGAAGGTAACACCGCACAACAATGGTTAAAACAATCCGACCAGGGGATGGATGTTAAAAGTATTATCAAACAGGCGATTATTACCCTAGAAAAACAGGAACGAGAGTTAGAACATAAATTATGTCAACATATTCTAGTTGCCTGAATAAAAGACTTTTTCTCTAATTATTTGGCTCTCTTGAGGTTATATCGACAACATTTTTTAGGATGATAGGATAAGCTGGAATTATCGAAACCGTAGAAATAATAGATAAAATGAGTAATCTCCTCTGGCCGCGTTTCCTCAAGAAAGCTTACCGTCAAGAACCAATAACTAGCTTTATCTTTACCGCAGCGGCAATAGATGTCATCATCGGGGTTCTAGGACAAAGATGGACACTGCTATCCTTAGGGGCAACGATTATGGCGATCGCTATATTCGCCAGGTGGCAACAGAGCCAAAAAAGCAAGGCAATCAACAAAGAAGAAGCAGCAAGATACTATTTACCGCCCCAATCAAGTCAAGTAGCTTTACCAACCCTGAAAAACGAAAAAAATCGACCTTCTTAGCTCAAAAATCTCACCTTGCTTGGCAATCAATCCCCTTAAAGGCTAGAATCTATAGCACCGTTCATTTGTTAATATTCAACTAAATTTATGAAATTCCGATTTACGGGTGGGGAGAAACTTGTCGGAGCAATTGTGGTCACTGTCCTAACCACGCTGACAATCGGGCAACATCAGCTTAGTCATGCCCAAAATCCCATTGCCCCCCCTAAACCCGCGGCTGAAAGTGGCGAAAAAACCCTAGAAACTATCCTAGTAGAAGGTTTAGGCAGACTTACCCTCGCTAAAACCTTAGAAGGGCAACAATCCACCCCTAATGCTGTGATTTTCAGCCCCGATAACCAATTAGTTCTCGCTGGTGGTAGTGATACGGATCCTCTCCTGAGAATTTGGTCCGTAAAAACAGGGCAAAAAGTTTCCCAAACTCGCGCCCAAAGAACCAGCGTCAAAGCTTTAGCCATTAGTCCCAACGAAAGATTATTAGTTAGTAGCGGTTTAGATGGTTCGATTAATTTTTGGAATCTGGTGGAAGGCAAGTATTTGGGAATTGCCCTCGAACACGGTAATACGGTCCTCGCCCTTACCGTTACTCCCGATGGTAAAACGTTAATTAGTGGTGGTTTGGAAGGAATTCGCCTCTGGACAGTGCAACCCCCCCGCCGTCCCCTCTATCGTTTAAATTGGGTGGGTAATTTTGTTTATTCCTTAGGCATGAAATCCGATGGTGTCACCCTTGCCAGCGGTCATGAAAACGGTGAGGTACATTTTTGGGACATCCGCGAGGGCAAATTGTTATCGAAATTTGCTGCCCATCCCCAAGCGGTGAGCCAGCTTTTATACACTCCCGACGGTAAAAATTTAATTACGGGTAGTTTAGACCGCACGATTAAAATCTGGGATACGAGCAATAATCAGTTATTATTTACCCTCGTCGGTCATACGGCCCGAATCCGTTCCCTGGCACTCCATCCTAAGGGACAAATTCTCGCTAGTGCTAGTAATGACGGTGTGCGTTTATGGGATGTGACCACGGGGAAACAATTGGCCTGGTTTGATAATAATTCCGACTGGGTGGAATCCCTAGCTTTTAGTCCCGATGGGCAGTATTTAGCTAGTGGTAATTATGATTTTAAAATTCGCCTCTGGCAATTCGTTCGTTAGGCAAAAATGCCCGCATTTAGCCTTTAACCACTTCTAGAAAAGCCGATTTCGCCGCTGCCTGTTCCGCTGCTTTTTTGCTTCTGCCAGTTCCCACTCCTAATTTTTGCTCATTTAACCACACTTCCGCGCAAAAACGTTCTTGATCTAAGCCATTGATTTCTTTTACTAAATATTGCGGCAGTTTTTTGTATTTTGCTTGTGTCCACTCCTGTAAGGCATCCTTATAATTCTGGCGGGCCGGATCTCGACGGATTTCGGCCGCTTTTTCCCGCAGTGGTTCATCTAACCAAGAACGCACTAAAATCATTGTCTGTGTACTAAGATATAATGCTCCCAAGACCGCCTCAAAAGCGTCTGCTAGTCGAGAAATTCGCCCCGCCCGATCAATACTCGTACTACTTGATACCAATAAATAACGCTCGAAACCGTAGCGATCCGCAAATTCCGCCAGAGTGCGATCGCTAACCATCATCGATCGCAGGGCAGCAAATTCTCCCACGAGCGCCTCCGGATAGGTTTCTAACAATACCTCCGCCGCCACGAGTCTTACCACAGAATCGCCTACAAATTCCAATTGTTCATAATTCTTATCACGCGAAACACTGGGATGAGTTAGGGCCAAATCTAATAAATCCCACCTGACGGGGACATCAGCTGATAAACCCAGCTTTTCCACTAGGGTTTTTAATTGTTTTTGGCGACGCGGATCACTTAAGGACATGGGAGCGGGAAGAAGGGGGTGTGGGGTGTGGGGTGTAGGGTGTAGGGTGTAGGGTGTAGGGTGTGGGGTGTGGGGTGTGGGGAGAATAAATAAAAGCAATCTCCTATCTCCTGAATACTGACTCCTGACTCCTGATAACTAACTCCTGAATACTGATAACTGATAACTGATAACTGATAAAGGAGAGAGTCAGACATAAGCCGAATTCTGTATTTCCCAACAGCAGTAAAATTGCTTTTACCTTTGTTGGAATAGAGGTTATCTATCTGGGATAATTGTTACCAATTACCTCAAGCGGTTCCTAAAAACGGGACAGGAAAAAGACCAACCTTTGTCCCTCCACCTTGCTCCCCACTGGGGTTTACCGAGCCAGTACCTCTCGATACTGCTGGTGCGCTCTTACCGCACCTTTGCACCCTTACCCCCAATCAGTTATCAGTTATCAGTTATCAGTTATCAGTGGAAAGTTATCAGTGAAAAGTTATTAGTTATCAGTGAATTTACTTTCGTTACTGATTACTGATTACTGATTACTGAAAAAAGGGGGCGGTATTTTTCTGTGGCACTATCCTCACGCTCACGCGCACTGGACGTTATCCAGCAAGTGTGGTCTTTCGGGAGTTCGGACTTTCCTCGGAATCATTAATCAAATGACCCCGCAACCTCTAGACTAACTCTCTCCTATTCTCTAGTATGACTTACCAGAGACTCGATCGCCCATATATCCTAGTCAATAATCAGTGATCAGTAAACAGTAAACAGTGAAAAGACAGCAGGAAACTGCTATTTAATACTGCTCGCTTAATACATACTGCTCACTTAAAACTCAAATCTGATAACTGGTAACTGGTAACTGATAACTGATAACTGATAACTGATCAATGTCGATCGCTCTCAACGTTAACATCAAAGGTAATGGCTACCCGATCCTATGTCTGCACGGTCATCCCGGTTCGGCAGGTAGTATGTCTGTATTTACCGATCATTTTTGCCAACGTTGGCAAACCCTGGCCCCGGATCTGCGCGGCTACGGTAAAAGTCGTTATCGCCCGGATTTTCAGCTAGAAGAACATCTAGAGGATTTAATCGAGCTGCTCGATCGCCAAAAAATCCAGCAATGTTTAATTCTCGGTTGGTCTTTGGGGGGTATAATCGCACTGGAATTAGTATTGCGGCATCCCGATCGCTTTCCTGGTTTAATTCTCGTGGCCTCGGCCGCACGGCCTTGGGGTAGTCATCCTCCTATCACCACCACAGATCTGATTTTGACGGGGATGGCGGCAATTCTCAATCAGATTAAACCGGGATGGCGTTGGAATATTGATACTTTTGCCCTTCGTTCGCTGTTTCAGTACCTTTTTTCACAACATCAAGCGATATCCTATCAATATCTCGCTCAAGATGCTGTTACCGCCTACTTAGGCACTTCTCCAGCTGCTAATCGCGCTTTAAATCGGGCTTTAAAAAAAGGTTACAATTGTTTAAAATCTCTTGACAAAATCACAATTCCCTGCTTAGTTCTGGCGGGGGCAAATGATCGCCATATTACCAGTGCCTCGAGCCAAGAAACAGCCGAAAACCTGAAACTGTCTCAGTGGAAATGTTACCCAGAAACGGCCCATCTTTTCCCCTGGGAAATCCCCGACTTAGTTTTAGGGGACATTGATGCTTGGTTAGCGGAACATTTTAGCGATAAACTGGCAGAGTGAAGTGAAAACTACTGCCGTGGTCGGGGACACTATCCACCCAAATTTGACCGTAGTGGGCGCGAATAATCTTGCGACAGACCGATAACCCGATGCCATAACCTTCTTTACCCTCATCCCGTTTGAGACGCACATGACCCTCAAAAATATGCTCTTGTTTCTCTTCGGGAATGCCGGGGCCAGTATCACTGATGCTCACCTGTACTTTTTGAGTAGTACGATGAAGGACAGAAAGGGTAATTGCGCCGCCAGCGGGAGTATATTTGATCCCATTCTCCAAGAGATTAATAATCACCTGTCGGATTAACTCCTCATCAGCATAGACGGGGGGCAAATCTTGGGGGATATCGCTTTGGAGAATTAAAGTCTTTTCCTGAAAAGTATCGGTAAATTGAGACAAAATTTCCTGACAAAGACCTTGCAGATAAAATTTACTCTGGTGGAGAGTGAATTGCGCCGCCATGCTCTTAGAAGCTTGCAGAATATCTGTGATCAAACGGTTCATAATCCGGAACTGTTTGCGGGCCTGTTGGTGCAGTTGTTCTCGTAATTGCAGACTGCGCTCCGTATCCGGTTGATGATAGGCTAATTCGAGGGTTTCCACAGCGATGGAAGCAGCGGTGAGAGGACTGCGTAAATCGTGGGCCAACATAGCCAAAATTTGGTCTTTAAATTTTAATTGTTCTAATAATTCTTCCTTTTCCTGTTTAAGACGAAAAACCTCATCGGCAATGCGGATGAGTTCGCCCGAATGTTCTACCTCTTGAAGTTGTCCATCCTCAGCGTGATCATTTTTAATCTCCTCTTTAATCGCTTTTTGCCAGCGTACCAACCATTTTTTAAACTGTTCCACCAGATTACTGCCTGCGAGGGTATGGCGGGGGCCGGGGGCAATTTTGACCAAGGCGGGGGTAGCTACAAGGCGAAAATGTTCGACTAAATGAGGTTGCTGGCGAATTTCGATGATTTGTAGGTCAATTGGGTAATCAGACTGTAAAGACTGGAGATAGGACTGAATTTGACGGATAATTTCTTGAGAACTGGGACGGTCATCAACAAATAGCAAAAGTTGAATCGAGAGAGGCGTTGTCGTCTCTCTTCCTAAAGCAGTCAGTGGCTCGTTAGATGGGAGCATCGGAAAATTAGTAAACCTAGGGATTAACGGGATCGATCGATCGTCGATCGACTTTTATCATATTCTTTATTGTAGAAGCTTAAGATAGTATAAAATCTACTCAACCTAATCTTAAAGTTTTATTCCTTAATTCTAAGAAGAAATCCTATGGCTTTTGGCTATGTTGCCCTAGTTCTCCACGCGCATCTCCCTTTCGTCCGCCATCCCGAAAGCGATTACGTCCTCGAAGAAGAATGGTTATACGAAGCAATCACAGAAACCTACATCCCTCTCCTGCAAGTTTTTGAAGGTCTCAATCGGGATGGTATCGATTTTAAAATGACCATGAGCATGACTCCGCCTTTGGTGTCGATGCTGCGGGATCCGTTACTGCAAGAGCGTTATGAAGAACACTTAGGTAAGTTAGAAGAATTAATTGCTAAAGAAATCGACCATAATCAACATAATGGCCATATTCGCTACTTAGCCGAATATTACGCTGAATCCTTCCAAAGTATCCGACAAACTTGGGAAAAATACGATGGAGATCTGGTCAAAGCCTTTAAACAATTCCTCGACAGTAATAACCTAGAAATTATCACCTGTGGTGCGACCCATGGTTATATGCCCCTGATGAAAATGTACCCCCAAGCGGTGTGGGCGCAAATTGAGGTGGCCTGTCAACACTACGAAGAAAATTTCGGTCGTCGTCCCAAGGGCATTTGGTTGCCGGAATGTGCCTACTATGAAGGGGTAGAAAGAATGTTAGCCGATGCGGGCATTCGTTACTTCCTCGTCGATGGCCACGGTATTCTCTACGGTCGTCCGCGTCCCCGTTACGGCAGTTACGCGCCCATTTTCACAGAAACCGGGGTGGCCGCTTTCGGTCGTGACCACGAATCTTCCCAACAGGTTTGGTCTTCCCAAGTCGGTTATCCGGGGGATATAGTTTATCGGGAATTCTATAAAGATTTGGGCTGGGAAGCGGAATACGAGTATATTAAGCCCTATATCATGCCCAACGGTCAACGCAAGAATATAGGCATTAAATACCACAAAATTACTAGCCGGGACGGTGGTTTATCGGAAAAAGGGCTTTATGACCCCTACTGGGCCAAAGAAAAAGCCGCCGAACACGCGGGCAATTTTATGTATAATCGCGAGCGACAAGTGGAGAGTTTAGCGGGAATTATGGGCCGTCCCCCCCTGGTTGTTTCTCCCTACGATGCCGAGTTATTTGGTCACTGGTGGTATGAGGGACCCTGGTTTATTGATTTTCTGTTCCGTAAGTCCTGGTATGACCAAAATATCTACCAAATGACCCATTTAGCCGATTATCTCCGGTCTAACCCCCATCAGCAGGTCTGTCGTCCTTCCCAATCCAGTTGGGGTTATAAGGGTTTCCATGAATACTGGCTGAATGAAACCAACGCTTGGATCTATCCTCACCTGCACAAAGGCACGGAACGGATGATTGAATTAAGTCATCATGAAGCGGAGGATGAATTGCAGGAACGGGCTTTAAATCAGGCAGCCCGGGAGTTATTATTAGCGCAATCTTCTGACTGGGCTTTTATTATGCGAACCGGTACCATGGTTCCCTATGCTGTCCGGCGCACTCGTTCCCATCTGCTGCGATTAAATAAAATCTATGAAGATGTGAAATCCGAGAAGATTGACTCTGGTTGGCTGGAAAAAGTCGAGGAAATCGATAATATTTTCCCCAATATTGATTACCGTGTCTATCGACCTCTGTAATCTGGGTGAGTAGTATAGATAAAAGGGGGGGTTAGTTAATACCCCCCCGATTTGATTTTTTAGAAAGTTAAATTGGTATGCCTTGGGCTAATTCCGACTCTAATTTGGCCAGAATTTTGGGTTTAAGTTCCTCCAGTTTCTGTTTTAACGTCTGCTTGCTAATTTGCGGGCTGCCCACTGGAGCTAATTGACTATCTCTCACCCATTGCTGCAAAATTTGGCATTGATTGGCGGGAATATTAGCGGTGATCACATTTTCACAGATTGGGCCACCTTCGAGGGAGAAAAATAAAATCCAGTATTGACTGGTTTCGGCAAGGGTTTTGGTCATTTTTTGACCCTGGGGGGTTTTTAAGTCCAAATAACAGGGCAACCAGCGGGGTCCCTGTTGACGATGATAGAGGACAGTAATCCAGAGAATCATCGGGTGGGGTGTGGGTAAGAAGAGGAATTGATTATAACGGACACTAGCAACCCGGACGGGGATATCTTCTCGATCCAACATTACCCATAAACTGGCAAAAACGCCGTCGGCAGCCTTGATACAGCGTGGGAAGACGATTTTTTGGCGCGGTTTATCCTCGGGCCAAATGGATTTGAGACAGATATCCTTGGTATTCGCGAGAGCAAGATCGGTTCGATCTAAATCTTCAAGGGTTTTAGTTTTGGTGGTGTAATCGTCGATTTTTTTGACTATTTCACCGATACGATGCAATTTATTCGGTTGATTATTTTTGACTAGGGGTTCGAGTCGTTCGAGAAGTTGTAGTATATCTGTAACACTTTGCGGTCGATCGCTGGGTGCTTTGGCTAAACAGCGCAGGATTAACTGTTCTAATTCTGGCGGTAATTGCAAGCTAGGATTAAAGGGACGGGGTTTAGCGTGGTGGTGAACCTCATACCAACTGCCAAAGGAGGAATTATCGGGAAAAAAGGGCGTTTTTCCCGTGAGCATCTCGTACATCACGATCCCGAAACTGTAGATATCGGAACGATGATCGAGTTCTTTACCTTCCATCTGTTCTGGGGAACAATAGGCTAAGGTTCCCATAAACGATTGGGTTTGGGATTCTCCCGACTGGATGAGTTTAGCGATGCCAAAATCGAGAATTTTCACCAATTCTCCTAATCCTGAGTCCTGAATCACGATAATATTGCTAGGTTTGATGTCCCGGTGAATAATCGGACAGATCTCGCCTTGGAAGATAATACCCTTATGAGCGCATTCGATGCCGAAACAAATCTGACGGGTGAGATGAAAGAAGCGCGAGAGAGGCAGCGGGTGATATTTGATGATTTCTCCTATGCTTTCCCCCTGCAAAAATTCCATGACGTAGAAGGGGACTTCCTTTTCATCTATACCATAATCACGAACTTTAACAATATGAATACTTTTTTCGCCTAAAAGTGCCGAAATAGTTGCCTCTCGCTCGAAACGCTCACGCATTCTTTTGTTGAGGAGAGTTTGCGAGAGAAATTTCACGGCGACGGTTACGCCACCTAAGAGTTTATCTTCCGCTCGATATACTTGTCCCATGGCACCGCTACCGATCAACTCGACCAGTTGGTATCGATTGGCAAGCAGGCGCCGATGTCTAGATTCTGCCGACATAGCTAGTCTAACGTTTTAATTATAGTGAGTCTGATGGAGAGAGTTTCTTAAAGAACCGCTGCAATTCCTAAGTGATCAAGAGGACTTAACTCTAGAATGCCCTTTTTTTAGGCTAAAAACATGATTGTGAATATATATTGTCAGGCATTTTTAGCCATTGCCCCTAGCATAATTAATTTTTGGGGGTTGAAAAAAATGAAAAAACTAAGTATAAAATAACATAAAATCTCTAAATAAACCATTTAATTGATTTTCCTCCCTCCTGACTGCTGCCTACTGACTCCTAAACAACTAATACAGGCAAATCCCTAACCCGCGTAAAACTTTTTTGCCGCAAGTGACCGATCTGCGTAATAATTCTTTAATAAAGATTTGTAAACTTGAAAATGATTATCCTTTCGCAGCGCTAGAGATTTAATGAGACGACTAATTGCGATCGAAAAAGCTCTGCTCATCGGTCATATTGTATCGATGGCTTTTGGACTAGCCGGATTGTTGCTAGTTCTGCCCCATCCCGAATTTGTGGTCAATTTACCAGATTTTGGCAAAACCTTCTTTGCTTGGTCAATGGCTGGGGGGGGTGTGGTGTATATGGTGTTAGGAATGGCAGCCGTGGCTGTTTATGCCTATCGGACTCTAGGAGTGTGGCACTGGTTAGGATTCATGGTTCCTGCTATCAGTTTATCCCTTTGTAGCGAACTATTAGGAACCAGTACCGGCTTTCCTTTCGGTCATTATCGTTATCTTTCGGGCTTAGGTTACAAAATTGCGGGTTTAGTCCCCTTTACTATCCCCCTATCTTGGTTTTATCTCGGTTTTAGTGCCTATATCATCGCTCGTGTTGGTTTATCCACTCTTGCTATACCCCAGTGGCTACAAAATCTAGGATCGATCGCTATCGGGGCGGTATTATTAACTTCCTGGGATTTTGTCCTAGATCCGGCCATGAGTCAAACTACCATACCCTTCTGGATTTGGGAACAACCGGGGGCCTTCTTTGGGATGCCCTATGAAAATTTTGCCGGTTGGTTTGGCACGGGCTGTGTTTTTATGACGGTAGCCACTTTAATTTGGCAAGTGCAACCGGTGAAACTGCCAAGTCAAGATTTAACCCTGCCTTTTGTGATGTATTTGGGTAATTTTGGCTTTGCTACGGTCATGAGTATGGGTGCCGGTATTTATCCGCCGATTTTCTTAGGATTACTCACCGGTATTCTGCCTTTAACACTCCTCTATAATCGCGCCAAGGCTGTTGCTTCCGGGCAAACAGTGCCGACAAGCGAAGTAACAACCCTAAAAATCCCCGTTGTTTCGGTGAGAGGAGCCAAATAAGTTGTTAACTGAGATAATTCTCGGTGCATTCTGCCTGGGGCTACTGCTGTCTCAGGCTGTTGCCTTTTTTATCCTTCTTTCCCGTCTGCTAAAAGGGGCGCGTCGTCGTCCTCCCCTGACTCCCCAACCTCCCACCCCGGAGATGTTAGGGACGGTAAGCGTGATTGTGCCGACGTTAAACGAAGTGGCCAGGATTGACGGTTGTTTACAGGGATTGAGTCAACAGAGTTACGAAGTGCGAGAAATTCTGATTGTCGATAGCAATTCCCAAGATGGTACGCGGGAAAAAGTCAAGGAGATGGCGGCAAAAGACCCCCGCTTTCGCTTGAAAACCGATGATCCTTTGCCCCCCGATTGGGTAGGTCGTCCCTGGGCGTTACACAATGGTTTTTTGTTTAGTTCTCCTGAAAGTGACTGGATTTTGGGCATTGATGCCGATACCCAACCCCAAGCAAATTTAGTCGCTAGTTTAGTTAAAGCTGCGATCGCAGAAGGTTACGATTTAGTTTCCCTGTCGCCGCAATTTATCCTCTCCTATCCGGGAGAATGGTGGTTACAGCCGGCTTTATTGATGACTTTGCTCTATCGCTTTGATTCTGCCGGAGTGCGCGGGCAAGATCCCGAACGAGTCATGGCCAATGGTCAATGTTTTCTCTGCCGGCGGTCAGTTTTAGCGGCTTTAGACGGTTATAGCGGGGCAAAAGGTTCTTTTTGCGATGATGTCACCCTGGCCCGTCTAGCGGCGACGAAAGGCTATCGGGTGGGATTTCTCGATGGGGCGAAGTTGATTCGCGTGCGGATGTACGAAGGACTTAAGGAAACTTGGCGCGAATGGGGCAGATCTCTTGACCTCAAAGATGCCTCCTATCAGGGGCAATTATGGGGCGATTTAGCTTTATTAGCTCTTACTCAGGGATTACCGATAATTATCACCCCTTTACTGCTCACAGCTTTGATTTTTGGCTACGATTTCCTGAGTTTACAAATTGTCTTGACTTTAAACCTGCTGCTGTTATTGATTCGTTTTGCCCTTTTATTGGCTGTTTCTCCTAGCTACTATCGCGGCGAAAAAGTCAATCTATCTTCGGGATTATTTTGGCTATCTCCCCTCGCGGATCCGCTGGCAGTTATCCGCATTTTTATCTCTGCTTTTACCCGTCCCCAAAGTTGGCGCGGTCGATTGTATCAGTGAATTGGAAAATAAACATTGGGTGTATGAGGCTCCTCTAACGGTAGATTGATTCATGAATCAATCTACTATGAGAGCAAAAACCTGTACTCCTCTACTCCCTAGCTTACCTCATAAGCCATTAAGAGTAGCAAAAAAAAGAATTAGATTCGGAGAATGAATCAGCCCCAGTATTAAGGGGGAATTGGCACCCTCCTTATCAAGGGGGGCAGGGTAGGGTTGATTCATGAATCAACCCTACTATGAATCAACCCTAGAAGGCAGGGGGAGATCGAAGGCAAAATCTATCTTCTATGTAATTAGAACCACTTACTTAGAACAGCCTTAATTATACTAGCCTTTTCACTTAAAACCGAGGAATATGATTAAAAAGATGACGCATGACCACAAACTCCCAACAAAATAACGAATAGCCATAACCCTGCTGCTCCACCGTCCTCACCTGAGCTTGTAAACCCTTTAAGGAAAAATCAGGATTCCAACCCGCATATAAACCCACCCCCACCGGCACATACCGGGAAGCTGTCGCCAGTCCCGATCCCGAAAGACTTGCCGCCACCTGATTGGGAGTTTTCCGATAGATCTGTAAGACCACCTCATCCACAATCCCTTGACGCACCCAAGCCAACCAATTTTGATTATATTTATTCACCGCAAAAGAGTGAGGATTAGGCGAAAGACTCACCACCAACTTGGGATTAATCGCCTTGACATGATCGTGCAACTTGCGGGTTAAATTCGTTAAAGCTTGACTTTTATTACCAAAAACACGCGGAACCGCCCAATGATCATCTAACTGAATCCCCGCCAAATCTTTTTCTTTTAAAATATCTTCCATATTCCCCAAAAGATAGGCTTGTACCTGCGGATTCGCCGGATCTAACCAGACATTGGTTTCCACCACCGTCTTCCCTGCGGGCGTTTTTAATAGCCAATCCGGATGCTTTTTGGCAATGGGATCCTTAGGGGATAACATCAAACCATACTCAAACCAAGCAAATGGCTTCAAACCCTGCCGTAAAGACTCCTTAACCGCTGCCCTCCAGGGATTGCTCAACGGCGGCACAAACAACCAATTCGTCGGACGTTGGGAAGTCGGATAAAGTGTTCCCCCAAACCCATAAACACTAAAATACACCCGGTCATAACCCGATTGCGAAAGATGATTTAACACCTCATCTAAGGACGTAGTGTGATGTAACAATATCGTGCCAATATTGGTTAACCAAACCCCCTTCATCTGCTCATTTTCCACTGCCTTTCGGGGAGCCGCTCGGTGAGTAACCAACAACAAAAAAGCCACTCCAGCAACAATCCCAAACCTCTTTAGGTACTTGCTAAACTTAACCATGATTGCCGATTAATCCCACCAAGATATTTGATAATAGTATTATTTTAGTCCGATTTTTGATATTCAGTTCATCATCAGCAGGCCCTATTTAGTCATACTCAATCCGGTTATTAAAAACTGATTATCAGTGAACTAAAAAATAGATATCGGGTGTATTAGGCTCCCCTAACACACCCAGAAAAGATTTTAGGAAAAATTAACCGACGACGCAGAGAATATCCGATGCGTGACTAGCGGTATTCACTTTTTCATCCACATGGCTAATTTTGCCTTCTGCATCGATGATATAGGTGACGCGCTTAGAATAGCCACCCCCATCGACATCATAAGCTTTGGTGATAGCACCATCGGTATCTACTAGCAATTGGAAGGGTAAACTGTATTTTTCTTTAAATTGTGCATGGGAACCCTGGTCATCCCTGCTCACCCCGAAGACTACTATTTCCTTGTCTTGGTATTGTTCGTAGTTATCCCGGAAGCTTTGCGCTTGCTTGGTGCAGCCGGGGGTGTCATCTTTGGGATAGAAGTATAAAACTACGACTTTACCTTGAAAATTCGACAGGGAAACGGTTTTTCCAGTATCGTCGGTGGTGGTAAAGTTCGGTGCGATTGTTCCAACGGTTAAAGCCATAACTCCGATTCCTTTACAAAAGTTAATCTATATCGATCATAAGGGATGAGGGTCACAAACAGGGTGTGGGAATTATGAATTATGAATTGGGGAATGGGGAGAGGGGAGAAGAAGTCAGAGCATTTGTACTGAATTTCCTGATCAGTTTAAATGCAGTACAGCTTAGAAGACGAACAACAAACCTTTAGAATTTGTCTTAGGATAATATTTGTCAGCTAAGAGGGGGATAATATGGGGCTATTCTGGTTAAAGGTGAGAACTTTTGGGCAAAATATCTTAATTGGTTGGGGTTTAGTGCTATTAATCGGTTTTTATCACAGTATCAGCGCTAAATCTACCTCATTAATGATTGTTTATCCTCCCGATAATCATCAAACCACGGCCGCTAGAATCTTTTTTATTGGTTCTGCTCCTCCATCGGGTCAAGTTTTGCTCAATAATCAACCGATTCAACGCAGTGCTAAAGGATATTTTGCTCCTAGTTTTCCCCTAGAAGTTGGCGAAAATAATTTCACTATTCGCTATCAAAACCAAACTATTAATCGTCAAATAATTCGTCTAGATACTCAAGCAATTATTCCCCAAGGATTAGCTTTTGCTGATAACTCTCTCAGTCCTTCTGTCCATAAGACGAGGTTAGTGGGGGAATGGATTTGTTTTAGTGCGATTGCCACTCCCCAAGCTCAGGTTTCTGTGCAGTTAGGAGATAAAATCTTACCTCTTTTACCCCAAACTCAAACCACAAAACTGCCTAGTAATGCCGCAGTTTTAACTAATCTTAATCAAGCGAATTCCGAGGATAAAACTGGTTACTATCGAGGTTGTCAGCAGTTTAAGCAAGAGGCTAACTTAGGAAAACCTATTTTTACAGCACAATTAAATAATCGCTCGATTAGCCAACAAGGTCAAGGAGAAATTAACATTATTAGCGATCAAAATTTACCAGTGATTGAAATTATAGCAGACCAAGGAGTAGCTCGCACGGGGCCGGGTAGTAATTATTCCCGTTTAACTCCTTTACCCCAAGGCACGAAAGCGAGAGTCACCGGGAAAGAAGGGGATTGGTTACGGTTAGATTATGGTGGTTGGATTTTAGAGCGAGAAACCCGT
Organism: Microcystis sp. LE19-131.1A; assembly: GCF_027532015.1. NCBI lineage: Bacteria > Bacillati > Cyanobacteriota > Cyanophyceae > Chroococcales > Microcystaceae > Microcystis > Microcystis sp. LE19-131.1A. Next base: position 25,195 of record NZ_JAPZSS010000161.1, read on the forward strand.
TTAATAGTTAATGAAGTCCTAGATAATGCTAATATTCGTGGTCTCTCTTCTCGCAGTATCAATCAAGCAACAGAAATTATTTTTCCCCTCTCCCATCCTGTACCCATCGCCGTGAGACAAGAAGATGATAAATTTATTTTGACCCTTTATAATACCATTGCCCAAACCGATACAATTTTTCTGGTGGATAATCCTTTAGTTAGACGTTTAGATTGGCGACAAATTAACCCGACCACGATAGAATACACTTTTAATCTTAATCAAAAACAACAGTGGGGTTATAGTCTTCGTTATCAGGGGACAAATTTAATCTTAACCCTGCGTCATCCCCCGGAAAAAAGTGAAAATTTACAGGGCAAAGTTATTTTATTAGATCCCGGACACGGAGGTAAAGAAACTGGTGCTGTCGGTCCAACGGGTTACACGGAAAAAGAGATTAATTTGCTTATGTCTAAATTAATTAAACGGGAGTTAGAAAAATTGGGGGCAACAGTTTATTTAACCAGAGAAACTGACATCGACTTATCTTTACCGGCACGGGTAGAGATGATTAATAATCTGCAACCAACCCTAGCACTATCGGTTCACTATAATGCTTTACCCGATGATGGAGATGCCTTAAATACTAAAGGAATTGGCATATTTTGGTATCATCCCCAGGCAGCGGATTTATCGGTTTTTCTCCACGATTATTTAACCAAAAATCTTAACCGTCCTTCCTATGGAGTATTTTGGAATAATTTAGCTTTAACTCGGCCTTATAGTAGTCCTTCATTGTTATTAGAGTTAGGATTTATGAGTAACCCTCAAGAATTTGAATGGATTACCGATACTCAGGCACAAAAACAATTAGCGCAGGTTTTAGCCGCCGGAATTAGCCAATGGTTTCAACAATCTGGGGTAATTGCTTCCAGTTAAAATTTAATGGCAATCCGAGGGAGATAAGCTTAAATCTTTATGAAAAACCAAGCCCTAGCTGGAAAGCCAGTGATAGGATTTTATGGAGTCTTTATTTTAGTCTGAGGAAATTAAATCAAGTTCATGGAAAAAATGTTACCAGTGAACAGCAATCGGACAAAATAACTGCTAGATTACAAGGTATAGTCCATCACTCTCTGGTAGATATTCAAACAGCGATCGCTCTGTGAGAAAAATCTCTGGATTAGCCAACAACTAAAGATAGTTTACCTGAAAATTTCCCAACAATTCACGCCCTTATAGACAACTTGATCGCAGCCCCCCTTATTAAGGGGGGATTAAGGGGGGATCAAAACCACCTTATTAAGGGGGGATTAAGGGGGGATCAAAACCACCTTATTAAGGGGGGATTAAGGGGGGATCAATCTTCTATTTGATTAGAACTACTTACTTAAAAGTTAATTATTGCCATCAACAGATTCATCAAAATTATCTAGATTTAGCTGAAAAAGCCCACCTCAAGGTTGGGGTGGCCCAATTAAATCCCACTCCTGTTATTATTCTTCATATACCCATGACTAACTCTTTATATATCAGCACGACGGCAACGGGAAGCGGTAAAGCGTTAGTAGCTTTAGGAATTATTGACTTAATTCTCCGCAAAACTAATAAAGTTGCCTTTTTCCAGCCAATTGTTCTCGACTGTTCCGAAGGTCATCGGGACGAAGACATTGACTTAATCCTCAATTATTTTAAATTAGAACAAACCTACGAAGAAGCCTTCGGTTTATGTTACGAAGAAGTTAAGGATTTATTGGTACAACAAAAATTTGATGAAATCATTGAAAGAATTATCAAAAAGTTTAAAAACTTAGAAAAAAAATATGATTTTATCCTCTGTGAAGGTTCCGATTACCTGCAAGAAAATTCCGCCTTTGAATTTGAACTAAATACAGAAATTGCCAAAAATCTCGGCCATCCCATCTTAATATTAGGTAATGCCCACAATCGCAGTATCGAAGATGCCCTTAGTCCGATCCTGATTTCCTGCGACACCTACCAAGATAAAGGTTGTACGGTGATTGGGATTATTATCAATCAAGCTGAAGAGGAAAAAATAGAGGAATTACGGAAAACCCTGACTAAAATTTTTCCTCCCCAAGAATATGCCCTAGGAGTAATTCCCCATAATGCCAAACTTAGCAGCCCGCGAGTAGCAGAAATCGCCCAACAATTGCAGGCAAAAGTTCTCTACGGACAGCACAGATTAGATAGTTTAGCTAGTAACTTTCTGGTGGTGGCCATGCAGATGCAAAATGCCCTAGAGCGGTTAAAAGAAGATAGTTTAATTATCACTCCTTGGGATCGCGGCGATGTGATTATCGGGATGTTACAGGCCCACCAATCAGCCAATTATCCCCAATTAGCCGGTATAGTCTTAACAGCAGGTCATAACCTCAATCCTTCGATCGCCCGTTTAATTGAAGGTTTGCCCGATCCCTTACCGATTCTCTCCGTCACCACCGATACCTACACCACGGCCGAACGCATCCACCAAGTGCGAACCACCCTAACCTCGACGGACTACGATAAAATTAACCTCAGTCTGCAGCTTTTTCACAGTAACATCAATCTCGATCGCCTAGAAGCGCAAATTCGCACTTTGCGGACCCAGGGGATTACCCCGAAGATGTTCACCTATAATCTCGTACAACAGGCCAAAGCGCAAAAACGTCACATCGTTTTGGCCGAAGGGACTGAACCGCGCATCCTCCAGGCGGCCACAGTTTTAATCGAACAGGATATCGTCGATTTAACCCTCTTGGGACAACCAGACGAGATTGCAATGGTGATTAAAAAACATGGTATCACTCTCGATCTCGATCGCCTGCAAATTATTGACCCCGTGGCTAGTCCCCATTTTGAAAGCTATGTGCAGACCCTCTACGAAGCGAGAAAAGCCAAGGGAATGAATCTCGACATGGCCCGGGATTATGCTCAGGATGTCTCCTATTTTGGCACTTTAATGGTGTATCAAGGCGATGCCGATGGTATGGTATCGGGGGCGGTGCATACCACTCAACACACGATTCGGCCTGCACTCCAGATTATCAAAACTAAGCCCGATTGTGCGATCGTCTCCTCGGTCTTTTTTATGTGTCTAGAGGATCGAGTCTTGGTTTATGGGGATTGTGCGGTCAATCCCGACCCCAGTGCCGAGGAATTAGCCGAAATCGCCCTATCTTCTGCTGAAACTGCCCAAAAATTCGGAATCGAACCGCGAATCGCCCTGCTTTCCTATTCTTCGGGTCAATCGGGCCAGGGAGAAGACGTGGAAAAAGTACGACAAGCGACCAAAATCGCTAGGGAAAAACGCCCCGATTTGAAGCTAGAAGGGCCGATTCAGTACGATGCGGCCGTGGATAGGGAAGTAGCCGCCCAAAAAATGCCGGGGTCAGAGGTAGCGGGCCAAGCGACGGTGTTTATTTTTCCTGACCTGAATACAGGGAATAATACTTATAAAGCCGTGCAGCGGGAAACGAAAGCTTTAGCCATCGGTCCAATCCTACAGGGATTAAAAAAACCCGTCAATGATCTCAGTCGCGGTTGTACCGTTCCCGATATTATCAATACGGTGGTAATCACAGCAATTCAATCCCAATCTTTTTGATTTATCAGTTAGAAAACGGGTTTCTTTGAGAAACCCGTTTTCTAGAGCTTGTTATGCTTATTTCCTCCCGACCGGGCCGAAGCGGGAATCAAAACTATAATTAGAATGATTAAACCCCAACCATAACCCCGCCTCGATAGCCGATAACCGATCGCTAAACATGGATCCATCTTTCGCCCTTACTCTGCAAATTGTCATCACTGTGGTGGCGGGGATTACAGCCCAAGTCATTGCCGAATACCTGAAAGTTCCCAGTATTGTTTTCCTGCTCATTTTTGGGATTGCTTTAGGGTCCGATGGTTGGGAAATTTTACACCCCCAAAGTCTGGGAATTGGTTTAGAAGTCCTTGTTGCTCTCTCTGTGGCGATTATCCTATTTGAAGGCGGTTTAAGCCTGAGCGGACGGGAATTAGGGCGAGTTTCTGGCAGTTTACGCAATCTTGTCACCCTCGGTACTTCCATCACTCTCATCGGTGGCGGTATGGCAGCCCACTGGTTGGGGGAATTTCCCTGGCCGATCGCATTTCTTTACGCTTCTTTAGTGGTGGTAACTGGTCCGACAGTGATCGGGCCTTTGCTGAAGCAAGTAGCCGTAGATCGACGGGTGGCGACGCTTTTGGAAGGGGAAGGGGTATTAATCGACCCTGTGGGCGCAATTTTAGCCGTAGTGGTGCTAAATACGATTATTGATAGTCATTCCCGCCCCATGGAAATTATCACCGGTTTAACCCTGCGTTTAGGCATCGGGGCGGCGATCGGCATTGCTGGAGGCGGATTGTTAAGTTTTATTATAAAAACTTGCAATTTTCTGACTTTTGAGTTAAAGAATCTCGTGGTTTTAGCGGGAGTCTGGGGATTATTTGGTTTATCGCAATTTAGCCGCAGTGAATCGGGGTTAATGGCGGTGGTAATGGCGGGAATTGTCCTAAAAGCGGCGGCTGTTCCCGATGAGCGGTTATTAAGGCGTTTTAAGGGTCAATTAACGACTCTTTGCGTGTCGGTACTGTTTATTTTACTAGCGGCGGATCTTTCGATCGCCAGTGTCATCGCTTTGGGTTGGGGCAGCGTCCTGACGGTGTTAGTCTTGATGCTGGTGGTACGTCCCCTAAGTGTGGCTCTGTGTACCCTAAAAAGTGACCTAAATTGGCGACATAAGTTATTTATCGCTTGGGTTGCCCCTAGGGGAATCGTTTCTGCCTCCGTAGCTTCTTTATTTGCCATTTTACTCACCCGTGCCGGTATTAATGGCGGTGAAGCGATCAAAGCTTTAGTCTTTTTAACAATTTTAATGACCGTTTTTATTCAGGGATTAACGGCGCGGTGGGTGGCAAAAGGGCTAAAAATCACTTCTTCTGCGGCAACAGGGGCAGTAATCGTCGGTTGTAATCCCCTAGGTCGCTTAATCGGCTGTTTATTCCAAGAACAAGGGGAAAACGTGGTTTTAATCGATACGGATGCTGCGGCCTGTCAGCAAGCAAAAGAAGAGGGTTTGACGGTGCTGCAGAGTAGCGCACTTGATACAAAAATACTGCAAGAAGCCGGCATCGAATCCATGGGGACTTTTCTGGTTTTGACTAATAATAGCGAGGTTAATCTGGTTTTAGCCCAAAGAGCCAGCGAGGAATTTCATCCTCCCCGGTTGTTGGCTGCCTTTGCGGGAACCCCCAACCCAGATAAAAATAAGGTTAATCAGGTTTTTCTCCCTAGTTTTTCGGTCAAGGAATGGAATCAGTATTTAGACGATAATCAGATTAAATTAGGTAAAACTATCTTTAAAGCCGATGATTTGAGCGAACAACAAACCAGATTAACTAAATTAATCGAAAATGGTGAACTGCTGCCCCTACTATTACGTCGCGATAATTCCCTACAGGTAGTAACAGAAAGGGAAGAATGGCGCACAGGAGACGAATTAATCTATATTCTGCGCGATTTACGCCCACAACTGCTTAAACGTCTTTCTGGCACTGTCAGAACCCGTTTATCTTTAGAAATCTTACCCGAAGTGGAAATCGCCACCAGTAGATAACTTGAGACTGTTCTATACTATTCAGTGGATTTAACGGGTTCAGGGCTTAAAATAAGCAACTGCCGACCGACGTTAGATTTAGCGACACCTAGCAGTACGGGATGTTCAGTTTTGGGGGCATCTTGGGGTAAAGCACGAAAAAGGTACAGCCATCCCCCTCTTTCCAGTAATAATCGCCAGACGCGATCTTGCTCCGTATCGGTTAGGTTGCGCTGTTGAATAATGCGGGCTAAATTAGGATCACCAATGAGACTCTGCTGATCTTCGGGCGTTAGGGCTTCAAAAAGGGGCTGATTGGGGTCAAGATCCCCTGCTTCTTTACCTAAAATGAGCAGTTCCTTGGCACTAATCAGGGTGACAACGGGGAGAGTAGAAGTGGGATTCACCGCATCTCGACGGGCATCCTTTAAACCTTGATCCCGGGCAAGATGGAAGATGAGTAAGAGAATCCAACTCAGGAGAATCAGTTCTGAGACGAGAGGAAGGGTTAACTGACGCTGAAAGCGGGGACGAGGAGCATAGGGTATTTTTCGGCGATTGCGTTGGTTTTGTCTTTTCAGTTGCCAATTTTTTAGTCTAGTGAGCCACTGTTGATATTGCCAGTGAAGGAAAGCAAGACAAAGGGTGGAAAGCTGAAAAAGTATAGGAATCAGAAGGGCAATAATCAGGGTGTTAGCAATACTTTGAGGCGTACCAAAGAATACTTGAAGAGGGAGTAATAAGAAGGATTCAACCGGAAAATCGAGGCTGGTAATACCGAGTTGGTAATAGGCAAAGTATGCCCAACGATAGACCCAACCTGTATAGTACAATCCCGCACCAATGAGACCGGCGGCACTGGCAAGATTGAGGAGAATCGTCGGGGGAGAAGGAGTCGTCACAGGGGGCTACTAACGCTAAAAAAGAACGCTAAAATTAAAGTTATTATAGATGATCATTGTAGGGCGAGTTATGGTCAGACGTTTAGAAATTATATCTGGTATAGCTTTAGTTTTTTTGGGATTTTTGACTGTTTCTAGTATCGCTCAAGCACCCACCCTCGAAGCGGCTTTACCACGATTAGCAAATATTACGTTACACAATGGCAGAGATTATAAGGGGGTGACGTTAACTCGGTTCGATCGCCCTCAGCGTCAGATTTCTTTTAAGCAAGGGGGTAAGGAGTTTAATCTACCCATTGCCCAAGTGACACAATTAACCTTAGAGGGAGAAACCATCATCAGTATTCCCGAAAACCCGATAATTGTGATTCAGGGAGAGGACAAGCGATGTGGTTCGGTTTATGCTCTACCGCGCCGTTTTGAGCATTTGAGTTTGGTGGAAAAGCAAAAGCGTAAGCAGGTAGAGATTAACTTATCAGATTTGCCTCCAGAGATGCAAAGAGAGTTAACTCAGAAAGGGGCTTATGGTTATGTCTTGAAACAGTTAGAATTTGCTAATGGCGAGTTAAAAGCTGCAGGAGTGGTGCGTTGCCGGGCAAATTAATCACCAAAATTATGTCAATAAAAATCAGTATCAGGATTTTTAGGATTAAGGGATTAACAGGATTAGGTGACTTGTGAAAAGTCTATAATTAAAGGATGCAGGGAATAGGACACCCACCCCCAACCCTATCCTGAAAATCCTCCAATCCTCAAAATCCTGATACTGGCATTATGGAATTAGACGAAATCACCTATAAAATTATTGGTTGTTGTATGAAAATCCATCGAACACTGGGAAATGGGTTTCAAGAAGTCATCTATCAAAGATGTCTCGATATTGAATTAGGAAAAACAGGATTAACCTTTGAAAGAGAAAAAGAACAACTTATCTTTTATGAAGGAATACAAGTCGGAACAAGACGCGCTGATTTTACCGTAGAAGGAAAAGTCATTGTCGAATTAAAAGCGGTAATTCGCCTAGAAAATGTCCATCTTGCACAAGCAAAAAATTACGTCGTTGCTTATAATTTTCCCGTTGGTTTATTAATCAACTTTGGCGCAACCAGTTTAGAATACAAAAAGATATTTAATAATAGATAACAAATATCAGTATCAGGATTTAGAGGATTAAGGGATTAACAAGATTAGGTTATTGGCGAGGAGTACATAATTAAAGGATCATAAAGAACATTATATCTATCCTGAAAATCCTCAAATCCTCAAAATCCTGATACTGGCATTGAGGATTAAGGGATTAACAGGATTAGGTTATTGGCAAGGAGTACATAATTAAAAGATACAGGGAATAGGACACCCACCCCCAACCCCATCCTGAAAATCCTCCAATCCTCAAAATCCTGATACTGGCATTGTTGAGATAATATAAAGAATCATTTGAGTCTGGCGAGGGGAAGCAATGAAGACAGGTTTAGGGATCTTACTCAGTCTACGGCTAGTCGTAACAGCGCCGCATTTGACGGTTATGGCTTCCCCCCTATTGGTGCAGACGGATTTACGTCAAGAAGCAGATCGGTTACTTCAAGAAGGTGCTGAACTTTTCCAATTAGGAACGTTAGAAGGCTATCAAGGGGCATTAGGGAAGTGGCAACAGGCATTAAAGCTTTATCAGCAACTCGACAGCAAATCAGAGCAAGCATTAGTCCTCACCAGTTTAGGGCGTATCTATTCAGATTTAGGAGAAAAACAAAAGGCTTTAGACTACTACCAACAGGCATTACCCTTATCGCGGGCAGTAGGGGATCGCTCCGGGGAAGCCACTACTCTCAATAATATTGGTCTTGTCTATTCTGATTTAGGGGCGAAACAGAAGGCATTAGACTACTACCAACAGGCTTTACCCTTAACACGGGCAGTAGGGGCTCGCTCCGGGGAAGCCGATACTCTCAATAATATTGGTCGTGTCTATTCAGATTTAGGGGAGAAACAGAAGTCATTAGACTACTACCAACAGGCTTTACCCTTTAGACGGGCAGTAGGGGATCGCTCTGGGGAAGCCACTACTCTCAATAATATTGGTGCTGTCTATGATGATTTAGGAGAAAAACAAAAGGCTTTAGACTACTACCAACAGGCATTACCCTTAAGACGGGCGGTGGGAAATCGCTCTGGGGAAGCCACTACTCTCAATAATATTGGTCTTGTCTATTCAGATTTAGGGGAGAAACAGAAGGCATTAGACTACTACCAACAGGCTTTACCCTTATGGCGGGCAGTGGGTGATCGCTCTGGGGAAGCCACTACTCTCAATAATATTGGTGGTGTCTATTCTGATTTAGGGGAGAAACAGAAGGCATTAGACTACTATCAACAGGCTTTACCCTTAAGACGGGCGGTGGGAAATCGCTCTGGGGAAGCCGTTACTCTCAATAATATTGGTCTTGTCTATCGGGATCAAGGAAAACCAGAAGTGGCGATTAACTCTTTGGAAAAATCCGCCAATCTGATTCTAGATCTACGACGGGGAGTTAGCCGTTCCTTGCGGGCAACTTTCCTAGAAAGTGAGCGCGGGACAAGCATCGCCCTAGTGGATCTCCTCATTCGCCAGAATTCCCCTCAGAAAGCCTTTGAATGGGCAAATCTCAGCACCACCTTTGACCTAGTGGATTACGATCGCCTCGCGGGAACAGAAGGACAAGTACAAAATCCCGTCGCCAATCAAGCCTATCAGGAGTGGAAAGCACAGGCACGGCAACTGGAAGCCCTGCGCCAAGAATTACAAACCAACTTCAGCGACACCCTCTCCCAACAAGTCCGGCAACAAGAAGCCGCCCTCAGCGAACAAGCGGAAATCCTTGTGGAAAAATACCCCGAATTAGCCGATTTACTGGAAATTACCCCCACCGACCTCGCCCAACTGCAAGCCAATCTACCTGCTAATACCACTCTCCTCCAACCCGTCCTACTCACAGGGATAGATAACGTTGATACCGTTGCCCTCTTTATCCTCACCCGTACCACCCTTAAGGTTCAGCAAGTTCCCGTCCCTAAAGATATTAATGAGCGTCTGCAACGCTACGCCAGTCAACTGGAAAGCGACCTAGAAATCGTCGATCGCGCCCTCAGTTCCCAACTCTATGACCTGCTGATTCGTCCCATTGAAGCCCAAATTGCCCCGAATCAAACCCTGGCCATCATTGCCACGGGTGCTTTGCAAAGAATCCCCTTTGAAACCCTCTACGACAACCAAACTCAACAGTATCTCCTGCAAAAATATCCCATTCACTACCTCACCCGTCTGAGTAAAGTGCAGCCCCAACCCACGCCGAAAGTCAATAATCCTAGTGTCCTCGTCTTTGCTAATCCCCGTCCTACCCAAGTCGAATTAATCGGCACAGAAGCTCAAGCGGATTTTCTGCAAAAAACCTATGCCAACAGCCAAATCTACAAACACCAACAAGCCACCCTCGACACCTTTTTAAGCCAATCGCCTCGGTTTCCTATTCTGCACTTAGGCACTCATGGTTGTTTCCGTCCAGAGGGGTGTCCTAGCCTAGGCATGAAAGCGAATACCCTGCTGTTTGCCAACAAGAGAGAGTATGAACTCAAAGATGCCGTGAAACTGGGACTGCAAAACACCGAACTGATTACTATTGGCGCTTGTGAAACGGCGCGGGAAGTGGATGAAGTCGGTTTGGCGGGTTTGGCCTATGTTTGGGAAAGAGCGGGGGCGAAAACTACCCTCGCCAGTCTTTGGAATGCCACCGATTTTGTGCAATATTCCCAACAAAACAGCCCAGAATTGCCCACGGCGGCGATTTTAAATCAATTTTATGCCAATTTACAACAGGGCATGACCAAAGCGGAAGCCCTCCGTCAAGCAAAACTCGCCCATATTGACCTTCATCCTTTCTTTTGGGCGGCGTTTATCCTGATTGGAGATGGTCAAGCGGTGGGAGCAAGTGGCAGGTAGCAGGGAAGCTTTTTTTGGCTCTATTGTCAGCTTAACTCAACCCCACATCCGTCCGATAGTCAGAGGAAAAGCTGGAAAACCCGTAGAATTTGGGGCCAAATTCTCAGCAAGCTGTATAGATGGTTACATATTTTTAGACCGGATTAGTTGGGATAACTTTAATGAATCGGGAGATTTAAAAGCACAAATAGAAGCTTATTATGACTATACAGGATACTATCCAGAATCAGTTCATGTG
>NZ_JAPZSS010000264.1:0-2215 GCF_027532015.1 Microcystis sp. LE19-131.1A
AACTCTCCAAACTGTGAACAATTGCTAAGTAGGTAGGCGTTAAAAGTTGTCAGATGCCCCCCTTATTAAGGGGGGATTAAGGGGGGATCGGCACCCCCCTTATCAAGGGGGGATTAAGGGGGGATCGGCACCCCCCTTATCCAGGGGGGATTAAGGGGGGATCGGCACCCCCCTTATCCAGGGGGGATTAAGGGGGGATCGATCTAGAATTTAACCTTACTAGCCAACCAATTAGTAATTAATTTGGGGCTATTTTTTTTCACCCAATAGAGAGCATAAATTCTGAATATAGGCTTAGAAAAACGAGCGATCGCTTTCATAATAAAATTTAAGTAACGACGATGAAACTTTTTATTAATTAAATTTAACGAACCCACATCGTAAAGACAGTCGATGATAATCCTAAAAGTCGTTTCCTCTCTTTGGAATAAACTATCTATTAACAATAGCACTTCCTGAATCCGTTGCTGTTTAAGCTGTTCCTCTTCGGAAACAGCCGAGAGAATCTGCTGCTGCTTAGATAATTTACTATCCGATGGGGTTAACATGATATGGTAAGGAAAAAATTAACTTGTTTTGATTTTATCCCTATTTGCCGATTTTGCAAGACCAAACCCCCCATCTATCCCCATTTTTACGATAACACGGATCATTACTGGTCTTTCCTCTCCCATGCCGTCTTGACTGTGATTGCTGTGATTGTGTCATGGACTGTGACTGATCGAGAAAAATAAGGCAGAATAAAATTATGAAAGCTAAAATGAGGACTAAATCATAAATGCTCCCTTAACCACAAGTTAACCACTGAAGCAATCTCTAAAATCCCTATATTGTGCGAAAAAATCAAAACCCGATCAATAAGTTAACCCTCATTACCCCGATTTTATCTATGGAACCGATAACAGTGGCGACAATTGTTGCTTTGGTATTTCAGACTACTGTAGAAAAATTTACTGAAGCTGCTCTAGAAAAAATTAATACTTTGCGGCAAATTATCTGGAATAAACTTAAAGCTAATCCTAATGCTGAAAAAGCTTTACAAGCTGCTGAAAAAGGGTCAAAAACTGATCTAGAAAAAGTGGCAGATTATTTAAAGGTTGCCATGAATGATGAAGCAGATTTTGCCGAAAAAGTCAAGGGTTTAGCAACAGAAATTCAATCCTTGAAAATTCAGGATAATAGTAGTATGAACCAGACTAATTATGGGGGGACAAATTTCCAGAATAAGGTTGAGGGGGGTGAAGTTTATCAAGCAGCAACTATAACCATCAATAAAACCTGACTGGAGCCGCCTGTTAAGGAACAGGTTAAACAACATCCTCACAATTTATCTAATAGTAATATCCCTAGATTTGTTGGTAGAAATCAGGAATTAATTGACTTAAAAAATAAATTGCAACAATCCCAAAAGCTTGCTATATCTACCTTAACGGGAATGGGAGGCATAGGTAAAACCGAACTAGCCAGACAATTTGGCTGGCAACAATGGCGAGAAAAAGCCTATCCTGGTGGTATATGTTGGTTAAATGTGGCAGAGAGTGATGGCGGTTTTATCGGTACTTCTATTTTAGATTTTGCGCGGTTATATCTCAAATTAACTCTACCAGATGAGGGAGAATTAGAGGAAAAAATTCGTTATTGTTGGCAAAACTGGTTAGCGGGAAATGTCTTAATTATTTTTGATGATGTGCGAGATTATCAGCAAATTAGGGATTATTTACCACCGCAAGAAGACAAACGCTTTCAGGTTTTAATTACCACTCGCAAGGAATATTTATCAGCGACAATTGCGACTTTTCGGGTAGAAGTCTTAAAAGAAGAAGATGCTCTTGATTTATTGCGTTCCTATTTCAGAGATAACAGAATTGACACACAAATCGAAGAAGCTAAATTATTGTGTCAGGATTTGGGTTATTTACCCTTAGGGTTAGAATTGGTGGCAAGGTTGCTGGTACGACGACAGGATTGGAAAATTAGCAAAATACGGCAGAAGTTAGCAGAAAACGGCTTAGAGGAGCCAATTTTAGAGAAAAATCCCAAGTTTCATGGGGAAATGACAGCAGAAAGAGGGTTGAAAGCTGCCTTTAATCTCAGTTGGGAGGAGTTGAATAGCGAACCAGATGCCCAAATTTTGGCACTTTACCTCAGTTTATTCGCTCTTGCGCCCTTTCCCAAGGGGATGATTCTGGATTTATTTCCCGATGAGGATGGGGAT
>NZ_JAPZSS010000064.1:0-24227 GCF_027532015.1 Microcystis sp. LE19-131.1A
TCAGCCTAGGCGGAAAGGATGAATATAAGAACCTTCAATTACTACACCGCCACTGTCACGATGATAAATCGGCATCTGATGGAAGCCTAAAATCATCTGGTTTGACAACTTCAGAAGTCAAACTAGATAATACAAGGTTAACCAAAGGAAGTCAAGCTGTATCCTTAACAAGGGAACAGTCAAACTAGGAGCCGTGTGAGGTGAAAGTCTCACGCACGGTTCTGAATGGGAGGGGAGGTCGGTGACGACCTTCTCGACCCCTAATAATATAATTTCGTCGTCAATCCTATGATTTTGCCAGGTAGTACCGTTCGAGTCACCAATCCCGATGATACCTACTATAAATTTGAAGGTTTAGCCCAGCGTTTAAGCGATGGGAAAGTGGCCGTTCTTTTTGAGGGGGGCAACTGGGATAAGTTAGTTACCTTTAATCTCTCGGAATTAGAAGAACTAATTATTGCCCCGGCTAAAGGCAAAAAATAACCATGCGTCCACCCTTACCGCAATTAGCCACGGATAACCGCCATCCCGATCATATCGCCGAAGTTATCGAGACGACGACGACCGAGTTCTTAGCGCAATGTTTGGAACCAGAGGAGTTAAACTTTCCTTTTATGCCCGCTTTTGGTAGTTGGGTAAAAGCCTACGATGAAGAAACGGGTAATAAGATTTTTGGGATTGTCACCTTTGCCACCACTGCCCCCATCGATTCGGTACATCGTGCTAGAGCTTTGGGGTTATCTTTGGCTGAATTGCGGGAACAACAGCCGCAGATTTTCGCTATGTTAAAAACGGAATTTCGGGCAACTATTGTCGGTTTTGAAACCCTGCCAGGACAATTTAATGGCAATGGTTCCGGGCGAGGTTATATCTATCAATATATTCCTCCCCGCCCCCCACAAATTCACCAGGCAGTTTATCAATGTGAGTCGTTAGAAGTGGTTTATTTTAGTGAACAATTAGACTTTTTAAGAATTTTATTACAGGTCAAAAATACTCCCGTGGAAGCTTTGGCAGCCGCTTCTATCCGTCAGATGTATCAATTGCGTCAAGCCGATCGACAATGGTTAGTGAATGTGGGCAGACAGTTAAGTGTTTTACTTAAAGATGATTATGATCGCTTGCGTTATATTCTCAGTCAAATTCATATTAGTCCTTAGATGATTCGGCGTTGCTGATTTTAATTATGAATTGTCTTCTGAGCAATTCTTCAAACTCCAAACCAAGTTAACTTGTGGATACTTTGTACAATTAGCATTCATATCTGGATTGCTGCAAAACTGATACCTGATAAATGGACAACTCTTATTCTCAATTAACCGAAGACTTGCTGAAATTGGTGCAACATTTGCCCCACTTAAAAGATGGCAAATGGATTCAAAGATCTCTGGAAGCAATAGTCAGAATTGCCGAGGAGGAAATCGATCGCCTCGATTGGAAAATTCTAACCTATGCGATCGAAGATTTAGAAAAGGGATTTCAGGTATTTTACCCCTACCGTCACATTCGTAAACTGACCATTTTTGGCTCGGCACGCATCAAACCCGATAGCAGTGAATACCGTCTGGCAGTAGAGTTCGCACGCTGTATCAGTCAATACGGTTTTATGGTGTTAACCGGTGCTGGGGGTGGCATCATGCAGGCAGGGAATGAAGGCGCCGGACGGGAAAATTCCTTCGGATTAAATATTCAGCTACCCTTTGAACAGGGGGCTAATCCTTATATCATAAATGATGCCAAATTAATCGATTTTAAATATTTCTTTACCAGAAAACTATTTTTTCTGCGGGAAAGTGACGCAGTAGCTTTATTCCCCGGCGGTTTCGGCACCCAAGATGAAGCCTTTGAGACGCTTACCCTCTGTCAAACCGGTAAATACGGACCTGCACCCCTAGTATTAATTGATGAGCCTGATGGGGATTACTGGCAAACTTGGCAAGAACAAATTAGTGAAAATCTGCAAAAAAGAGGACTGATATCCGCCGAAGATCGGAATTTTTATACTATTACCAACGATCTAAACCACGCTTGTCAAACAATTCGCCACTTCTATCGGGTCTATCACTCCAGCCGTTTTGTGGGAGAA
This sequence comes from Microcystis sp. LE19-131.1A, assembly GCF_027532015.1. Taxonomy (NCBI): domain Bacteria; kingdom Bacillati; phylum Cyanobacteriota; class Cyanophyceae; order Chroococcales; family Microcystaceae; genus Microcystis; species Microcystis sp. LE19-131.1A. Next base: position 2,087 of record NZ_JAPZSS010000064.1, read on the forward strand.
TCCTTTGTTATTCGTCTTAATCACGAACTAAGCGAGGAACAGATCGAACAAATTAACCAAAACTTCGGCGATATCCTAGTTAAAGGGAAAATCGAACCCAGTCAAATTCTAGAACGAGAGAATCGGGATTCCAGCCACCATTTACCTCGTCTAGTTTTTTACTTCAACGGCAAGAGTTACGGACGCTTGTATCAATTAATTGATCACATCAACGATTTAAGTCCTGTAGTTGCCCTTGAAGAGCATCCCGAGAGAAAATAAATACTAGGCCAGAGTTTCTGGACAGTATCCTAAACCCTTAGTAAATTGTTGCCGAAAAGCCTCTATATCTTGCTGATCCGGGGTACCATGGGAGACGATCGCCACTTGGTAACGACGCATGACATCAATGGGGGATTGTCCCGTTTCCAAACTCCAAAAAACCATCTGGAGACGCATTTCCGGTTGATAGGGAATCCCTAACTCATTCATGTAGGCGCGAAAATCCCCGTGTTGGCAAGGAGTAAGCATTTGATTAAACTTGACCTTGACCACCCAACCGTTAATCTGATGAATAACCGTCATGACGGAGGAGGGTAGATGAGTCATCGATCGCAGGTACTCGGTGACTCGTAGCGTTAAACTAGCGTTAGCAAGAAAATAGAGATAGTCCATATTGGCCGCTGGGATGTTGGCTAACAGTCACGATTAGTGTTATATCTCTAGTCTGACGATAAACCGTTCCAGATACCAAGGGGAGAAATCCCCGATTTAGTGAAGTTCGCCTGGGTAGAATTACCCGACTTTTGCGAAGATCTTTATGATGATAACGACGATGATCCCTGACCAATCACTCTCCAGCTACGATTATCACCTTCCTCCGGAGTTAATTGCCCAAAATCCCGCAGAACCCCGAGACAGTTCCCGTCTTTTGGTGGTAGATTCTCCTAATAGTCATAATTTGGCTATTTTTCGGGATTTACCTACTTGGTTAGAGCCGGGGGATTTGTTGGTTCTCAACGATACCCGCGTGATTCCGGCCCGTTTATTTGGTCGTAAAACCACCGGCGCACCCATAGAAATATTACTATTGGAAGAACAAGATGACCATCGTTGGTTATCTCTAGTGAAACCAGGAAAACGCTTTAAAGTCGGTTCAGAAGTCCTTTTTTATCCGAAAACAGGGCGAACGGAAAACAAAGAAAAATTATGGTTAGCGAAAGTAATCGATCGAGATCTGAACACCAGTGGTCGTCTGCTGGAATTTCAACGTCATCCCGGACGCAGTTTTTGGGATATGTTGGAGGAGTACGGTCATATTCCTTTCCCCCCCTACGTCACCGAATCAGAGGCAGAAGAAGACCGTTATCAAACAGTTTACGGTTATAAACAGGGTTCTGTAGCCGCTCCCACGGCCGGATTACATTTTACTCCCGAATTATTCCATAAGCTCGCCCAGAAGGGTATAGATACCGCCTATATCACCCTTCATGTGGGAGTGGGAACCTTTCGTCCCGTGGAAGTGGAAAATATTACAGAACACCTAATGCACCGGGAATTTTTAGAGATTTCCGCCGAAACTGCCGAAAAAATTGCCCAAACAAAGGCTAGAGGTGGCCGGGTTATCGCCGTAGGAACTACGGTAGCTCGCGCCTTGGAAGGGGCAATTAAAGAAACTAAGAGCGATAAAGTAACCGCTTTTCAGGGAAAAACGAATTTATTTGTCTATCCGGGTTATCAATGGCGAGTTATCGACGGCATGATCACTAATTTTCACCTACCCAAGTCCAGTTTGATGATGTTAGTCAGTGCCTTAGTCGGACGGGAAAGACTATTGGCATTGTATCAAGCAGCTATCCAAGAGCGTTTCCGTTTCTATTCCTTCGGTGACGCTATGTTAATCCTACCCAGCGCTTGCAGCAGTAATCGGTAAGTAGTTGGACAAAATTACATCCACACCCCAGAAAGAAGGAGGGCTAGAACTGCGGAAAGGGCAACAGGAAAGGGGAAAAATATGTATAAGCGGCCCGCGCATCTAAATTGGTCTAGGTCGATTATCGAACCACCTCTAGCCTGTTGTCTATCCTAACCAAGAAATGAAAAGAAAAGACATTAAAATCGGTCGCCGCTATTCTAGCAAACCCCTGCAAATATTTTTAATTATTGCCTTCATCGTCGCCGCTCCCTTTGCTATTTTTTATCTTATTGCCTTGGCCTATCTCTGGCAAGGCGATCGACTTTTGGCCGCGGGGGAGAAGGAATCGGCTCTGTCTGCTTACCGAACAGTTTTATCTTTTGACGAAAATTCAGTCCAAGCCCATATAAAAATCGCTCAGGTCTTGCAAAGTCAAAAACGCTATTCTGAAGCCTTACAAGCCTATGATCGTGGCTTTATCGTTAATCATAAACCACCGATGGAACCCTCCCAAAGTAATTATTTAGTGGCTTTGGGGGATATCTTCGCGCAGGAGGAAAAATGGTCAGAGGCGATCGATGCTTACCAAAAAGCAATGATCATTAAACCAACTTTTAAAGCGCAATTTCAGCTAGGAAAAGCCCTTTATAGTTTACAACGTTGGGATGAGGCGGCGAAAGCTCTGCAAGCAGCGGTTTTTCTCGATCCTAGTCAGGGAAAAGCCTATTTTTATCTGGGAAAGGCCTACAGTGAACAGCAACTCTGGCCAGAGGCCAGTTATGCCTATCAGCAAGCTCTAGAATTGATACCTAATCAGGGTGAAATCTACAAAAAATTAGGAGAAACCCTAGCAAAACAGGGAAAATGGCAGGAAGCAGAGCAAATATATCGACAGGCTTTAATTTACGCTCCTAAAGATGGGGATATTTATAATTATTTAGGTAAAGCTTTAGCGGAACAGGGAAAACTAGGGGAAGCGATGGCAGTTTTTCAACAGGCACGGCAAATTAGCCCTAAAAATGCTAAGATTTACCAAAATCTCTGTTATATCTATATCAACAACGGTCAGATCGATGAGGGTCTAAATTGGTGTCGGCAGGCCGTAGAAATTGATCCCAATTTATCAGAAGCTAGATTTATTTTACAGGAAATCCAACGGGGGCGATTAATTCACGACAATCCCGAATTATTAAAAATGCCAGAGATAATTCCTAGTGTTAAGAGTGATCCTCTGGTGAATTTAAAACGCTCAATTGTTAAAATTGTCATTCGCGGCAAAAATAAAAATGGTATCGGCACTGGTTGGTTATTAAAACGAAATCAAGACACAGCTTGGATCTTGACTAACCGCCATGTGGTGACGAATTCCCGTCAAGAAATCGATGCAGGATCCCGCATTTTTGTGGAGTATTATAGCCAACCACCCCAAGGAAAAATCCGCAAGCGTTCAAAAGCTAAAATTCTCCACATTACCCCCCCTAACGACTGGCTCGATTTAGCAGTATTAGAGGTAAAAAATCCCCCCCCAGATTTAAAACCTTTAGCTTTAGCACCCCTACCAATTGCCCCTAATCAACCAGTAATCTCGATCGGTAATCCTTTTAATCAAAAAGATTGGACTGTCAGCAAAGGCACGGTTAATGATAATGACGAAAAATCCTTAAGTTTGTCCATGTTTGTCGTTTCTGGACAGTCGGGAAGTCCAGTTTTAAACGATAAAAATCAAGTGGTGGGAGTGATTTCCCAAGCGGGTTTATTTTGTCCCAATCCCTCTACTCCTAAACCCCTAGAAAATGCCGTTAAATTAGGCTGCGGTTTAGCAATTCCCATTGACAGAGTGCGAGAAAGGTTAAGAGAGTGGGGAACTTTTTCAGTTATCAGTAATCAGTAATCAGTGGATAGTGGATAGTAGTTAAGCTGTTCGTAATTTAAATTGCTTGTTGAAACGAGGCAAAAGGCAAGAGGCAAAAGGCAACAGTAAAGGGATTGGGGGGGGTTCGGCTAATCTAAGAATAAGCGGTTTAAATGCGTCTTAGCTTAGTGGATAGTGATCGATCACTGGTCACTGATAACTGATAACTGGTCACTGATAACTGATAGATGAACCTTTTTCTAGGGTCCCTAAGTCTTTACCCTTAAACCTCTAATTGCCAAGGCGAGGATAGATGAGTCAACTACAAAATGCCTTTACCCTATTCCTGAGCCTGTTGGTGGAAGCGATGCCTTTCTTACTGCTAGGGGTGATTCTCTCTAGTATTCTTTTAATATTTGTCGATGAACGTCGCCTAGTTGCCTTGATGCCTCGCAATGCTGTTTTAGGAGCATTTGTGGGGGGATGTATTGGGTTTTTGTTCCCCGTCTGCGAGTGTGGCAATGTGCCAGTGGCGCGACGTTTACTTGTGCAAGGAATGCCGAATGCAGTAGCGGTTAGTTTTCTCTTAGCAGCGCCGACAATTAACCCGATTGTTATCTGGTCCACTTGGGTAGCTTTTCGCGATCAACCGGAAATTGTTTTCTATCGAGTTATCTTTTCTTTGTTCATCGCTACGGTTATCGGGATTATCTTTAGTATCCAAAAAGATCCCCGACCGCTCCTCCAAACCTCTTTGGCAAAAAGTCTCAATTGGCAACCGCAAACACCGGAAAAAGAATCTATCCCACTACTACTACAATCCGGTTCTTTTCTGATCGGTAATTCCGGGCAAACTTTGCGCTTAGACGAAAGTTTTGCCGCTACTGCTGTCCTACCGGCAGTGCAAGCTATCCCGATGAAAAGGCGCTGGTTAACTTTTCTGGAAAACGTGGTGATGGAATTACGCGAATTAGGAGGAGTGTTAATCTTAGGAAGTGCTATAGCGGCTGGTTTACAGGTGTTTGTTCCCCGGGAATTTATTCTTAATTTGGGTCAGGATCCGATTACTTCGATCTTGGCAATGATGCTGTTAGCGGTCATTGTTTCGATTTGTTCCACAGTTGATTCTTTTTTTGCTCTCTCCTTTGCATCTAGTTTTACCAGTAGTTCCCTGCTGGCTTTTCTAGTGTTTGGTCCCATGATTGACCTGAAAGGAATTGGTTTAATGTTGTCTATTTTTAAACCGAGAATGTTAATTTATCTCTTCGCTTTAGCAGCGCAAATGACTTTTTTACTCACCTTGGCTCACAGTTATTTATTTTAGGTCAGTCCCTAGATAGTCTTTCCCATGAATTCATCACGTCTAAAAATAATCGCCCCCCAATTTATCGATATTATTGCCCTCATCGGTTGGGGGTCGTTACTATTTAAATACTGGATAACTGGACAATTAAATTTACTGATCCATCCTAATTATTTTATTCTGGTTTTCATCACCAGTATTGCTTTATTTGCACTAGGATTGGTCAAGATTTGGACATTATTAAAACAGTGGCAAAAAAAGATTAATTTAGATAGTAACGATAATCGATCCCATATTACCATTCTTCCCCAACATTTTGGCTCAGGTTTATTAGTAATAACTGCCCTTTTAGGCCTATTTATCGCCCCGCAGCCCCTCAGTAGTCAAATCGCATTACAGAGGGGAATTAGTGAATCTTTACCCCTAACTCGCGTGCAAACTCAATCCTTTGGCACTACCGTTAAACCGGAGGAAAAAAGTTTAATTGAATGGGTAAGAACTTTGAATGCTTACCCCGAACCTGATGCTTATACAGGACAACCGGTAAAAGTCACAGGTTTTGTGGTACAATTGCCCCAATTACCCGATGATTATTTATTAATTAGTCGCTTTATTCTTACCTGTTGTGCCGTGGATGCTTATCCCGTGGGTTTACCAGTGAAACTATCAGGAAGTCGCAGTCAATATCCCAATGATACCTGGTTAGAAATCACCGGAGAAATGGCCACGGAATCTTTACCCGTAGAGGTGGGAAAATCAACCACCAGAAGACAATTAGTAATTAAGCCCAAATCCGTGAAATCTATACCCACTCCTGCGGATCCCTACGGATATTAACAGTTAACTGTTATCAGTTGTTTCTAACCATCTACTATAATGCTGAAAACCTTACAACTACAACCGATTGATAAATTAGCGATAACATTAATTGTATCCCTAACCTTAGTAATTGGTGGCTTAATTTGGTTGGGTAATAGCTGTGGTAATCAATGTCTTTTACAAACTGGTCCAAGAGTCAAGGAATTTAGCTGGGAAAATCGAGAAATTGGAGCGGAAGATCAAGCATTTATTATCACTTTTGATCGCCCCATGGATCATGCTAGTGTAGAAAAAAATCTAGTTATCGATCCTGCGCTGCCGGGGAAGTTTAGTTGGGCCGGAAGACGATTAGCTTATACCCTCACTTCTCCCATTCCCTACGGAGAAAAATATCATCTGCAAATTGAAGGTGCGCGGGAACAATTTCCCAGCGGTAATCGATTAGGACAAACCCTAGCAATTTTTGAAAGAGAATTTAAAAGTCGGGATCGTGCTTTTGCCTATATTGGCACTAATGGGGAAGAACAGGGAAGATTAATTTTTTATAACTTGACCGAGGAGAAGAAAACCCTCTTAACTCCCGCAAATTTGACCGTTATGGCTTTTGAATTCTACTCTGATGGTAAAAAAATCCTCTTTTCGGCCGTGGCGAAAAATCAGGGAATACAGGGAATTCGTGAACTACAGCTTTACCAAGTTGATTTTGGCCAATCTTCCCCAAAAATTGAGTTAGTGCTAGACAATAAAGATTATCAAAATAATCATTTTGATTTATCTAAAGATGGGGAAACTATTGTCGTGCAGAGAATTGAGCGCCGCAATCCGATTAACTTCGATTTATGGGCAGTTAAATCGGGGGAAAAACCCAAACAATTAAACATTCAAGGTGGAGAATTTTTGATTGCACCTGATAGTAAAACTTTGGCTGTCACCCAGGGGGAAGGAATCGCACTTTTGCCTTTAAAAACCGAAACAAAACCCCTAGATTTTTTACCAAAATTTGGGCGAATTTTGAATTTTTCTGCTGATGGTACGGCTGCGGCAATGGTAAATTTTAATACTGATAATGCCAAAATGCGTTATATTCGATCGCTTTTTTATGTCAATAATCAAGGATTACAAAAACGCTTACTCAATCTACAAGGTTCGATTATAGATTGTCAATTTAATGCCACTGGTAGTGATTTATATTGTTTGTTAACTGAGTTAGTTACTAACAGTCAAGAGTACAAAGAAAAACCCTATTTTGCTAAAATAGATGTGAAGACTGGTCAAGTGACTCCCCTACTGGAATTAGCCGATTATCGTGATATTCACATTAGTTTATCTCCCGATAGTTTAGCGATTATTTTTGATCAACTTCGCACCAGTTATGATACTAATCCGACTAATCCCTTGACTACTGACTCAGGAGAAACAATTATCGGTGGTCGTTTGTGGATGTTAATTCCTCCCCTACAAGATGGAGTGAAAGCAAGTAAATCTGATTTAATTGAATTACCTCTAGCGGGAATTCGTCCCCAGTGGATGCCATAGAATTACCATCATTAAGTTAGGAATTATTTCGATGCTGTCAAACTCAGAAAAATTAGCCAAATTGCGTCAGTATTTTGTTAGTGGTGCCACTCGTTCCTATCAATTCCGTCGTCAGCAGTTAGAGAAGTTAAAACAGGCAATTATTAAATATGAAGGAGAGATATATCAAGCTTTATATAGGGATTTAAAGAAAAGTCCCGAAGATTGTTGGATTACTGAAAATGGTTTCCTTTTGGTGGAAATTAATAACGCTTTAAAAAATTTGCGCTCATGGATGCAACCCAAACCTGTTAAAATCAATCTCTTAAATTTTCCTTCCTCCAGTCAAATTATTCGGGAACCTTTGGGGGTGGTGTTAATTATTGGTGCTTGGAATTATCCCCTCCAATTGTTATTAGTGCCTTTAGTTGGTGCTATTGCTGCTGGTAACTGTGCGGTATTAAAACCGAGTGAATTTGCCTCAGCGACGGAAAAATTAGTAATTAAAATAATTCAAGAAATATTCCCCGAAGAATATGTGTTAATTGTACCCGGAGATGGTGCGGAAGTAATTCCGAATATGTTAGACAGTTTTACCTTTGATCATATATTTTTTACTGGCAGTACCAGGGTAGGAAAAATTATTTATCAACTAGCGGCAGAAAAGTTAATTCCTGTTACTCTAGAATTAGGGGGAAAAAGTCCCTGTGTTATCGAAGCTGATGCTAATATTTCCGTGGCAACTCGTCGCATTGCCGTGACAAAATTCTCTAATTGTGGTCAAATGTGTATCGCAGCTGATTATGTTTTAGTACATCAATCCCAGCAGGAGAATTTGATCAGAGAATTAGCTAATACTATTGTTAATTTTTTTGGTGAAGATGCCAGACTAAGTGCTGATTATGGTAAGATAATTAATGATAAACAATTTGATCGCCTGATTGACTTGCTCAAAGATGGTGAGATTGTTTTTGGTGGCAAAACTGATCGAGAAAATTTATATATTCAACCAACTTTATTAACTAATGTTTCCCTTGATGCTCCTATTATGCAAGGGGAAATATTCGGTCCAATTTTACCGATCATTGCCTTTAGCACTTTTGAGGAAGCTTTAGCAATAATTGCTAAAAATCCTAACCCTCTAGCTTTTTATCTGTTTACTACCAAAGCAAAAACCGAAAAGAAATGGTTAGAATCAGTCCAGTTTGGGGGAGGTTGTATTAACAACAATAGTTTTCATTTTACTAATCCTAGTTTACCCTTTGGTGGTCGAGGAAATAGCGGTATTGGTAGCTATCATGGTCGTTTTTCCTTTGAGAATTTTAGTCACCAAAAAGCGATTATGAAAACACCTCTTTGGTTCAATCCCGCTTTAAAATATCCGCCTTTTAAGGGTAAATTAAACTTATTTAAGTTATTAGTTCGCTAAAAAGCTACAGTTTAAGTTAAAGCTTTTAAGAGAGCTTGAAATTTCAGCTGAATTTCTGCTAGTTCTTTTTCTGGATCGGAGCCGGCAACAATACCCGCACCGGCGTATAATCGCGCTTGATCGCCTTTAATTAATGCCGAACGAATACCAACAATAAACTCACTATTATTTTGACAATCAATCCAACCCAAAGGAGCGGCATAAAGAGAGCGATCGAAGGTTTCATAATGACGAATTTGTGCTAAAGCGATCTCGGTGGGAACCCCAGCAACAGCAGGAGTGGGGTGTAGTTGGGCAACAATTTCGAGGGGATGGATAGAGGGTTTTAGTTTGGCATGGATAGGAGTCCAGAGATGTTGAATATTGGAGAGTTTTAACAATCTAGAGGGAGAATTTTGCGGATTTAAGCCAATTTGTCGCAGTTTTTGGTTAATAAAGTCACTAACAGCCCGATGTTCCCGTTGTTCTTTTTCACTAGCGAGGAGTTTATTGGCAAAGAGAGCATCTTCGATCGCATTTTCTCCCCGGGGGGCGGATCCCGCTAAAGCATCGGTGATTAATTGCCCCTGATGGACAGTTAACAATCGTTCGGGACTAGCACCGATAAAATGATCTCCCCGTCCATTGCCGAGGGAAAAAGTGTAGCAATCGGGATGACGCTGACGCAAATTATCGAGACAGTTTACCAGATGAAAAGGACGAGGAGAAATCACGTCAAGAGCGTGAGCGAGGACAATTTTGCTAAATTTTTGAGCATGGATAGATTGGATGGCATCAGCAACAGCCGCTTGAAAATTATAGGTAGGATGAATATAATAACTACAGGAATCCTGGCGAGGATTTTGTCGGCAATTGCTGGAGTTATTTTGGATAATTTTGAGGTTATTAATAGTTTCTTCGAGGGATTTTTCTATTTCTTTTTCGCCGGTGATTAAGAGATTAGTCAGGAAAAAATATTCCGATTGTTTTTTGATAATTTGAAACTTAGGCAGGGTTAGGGTAGCTGAGGGAAAGGGGGTAGCTGTTGCCGAGTCGAAAAAAGTGAAACTACAAAAGATGCGGGGAGTAATCTCGCTATAGTTATCAATTTTAATAATTCTTTGTTGACAGTTTTCAATAAATTTTTGAGCTTTTAAAAAACGTTGTTTGCCGTGGAAAGTAGCAGTAAAAGCGATGCCGTAGCCGAGAAAAGCAGTTTCTCGTTCGGGATTTTCCCAATAACAATGGGTGGGATAGCTAGAAGCAATCCGAGAGAGAATTTCTAGGAGATCAAGGGGGGAAATTTTTTGACAAAAACTGACGATCGACCGATTTCCCTTTTCTGCGGCTAACAGTTGCGGGTTGAGGATAAAGTTATAGAGGCCGCGAAGATCAGCAATCGGACTATCAGGATAGGAAAGGCGAGGAACGGCAGAAGTCATGTCAAGTTTTTTGTATTTTTTGCAAAAAAAACCATGATTAATGGTATGTAATCCCCACAGATGTGGCCAGAGTCAAGGCTCTCTTTTTAACTATGGTATCGGAGAAAGGGTCTTTAGGCAGAAAGCGAGCGGGATATTTGTGGCGATTAACCTACTTGGCAACACATCAAGGCTTAAAATCTCCAGAGATGGCTATTATTTAAATGGGCAAAAAAATTAATTTAATAATTTCTATTTTACAAGTTTGTGGAAATTGCCACCACGGGACAAGTGGGGATACATTGTTCACAAACCACACAACGGGAACGCAAAAACTTAAGACGAAAACTTTCGGGATCAAGGGTTAAAGCTTCCGTGGGACAAACTCCCGTACATAAGCCACAATCGACGCATTTTTCTTCATCAATAACGATTTCGCGACTAACTTGGGAAACGCCAATATTTTGTAATTGTAACCATTCGATCGCCGCTTCTAACTCATCGATATCTCCCGATAATTCTAATACTAATGTTCCCACTTGATTGGGGGCAACTTGGGCGCGGATAATATTAGCGGCGACGTTAAAATCCTTTGCCAGTCGATAGGTAACGGGCATATGGACGGCTTTTTTGGGAAAAGTGAGAGTAACGCGTTTTTTCATGCAGCCTTTCCAATCAAAGAATCTTTTTTTGCTTATTTGCCGAAAACGGCTGGAATTACAATAGTAGCAGTGGCGGCAACGATCAGACCAAAAGCCAAATTAACTACCTGTTGATCAGCTTTTTGGTAGGTATCGATGCTAAGACTAAGTTCACGGATTTGGTTGATCACGTCTCCTAGCTTTTTTTCAATGTTTTGAACGTTACTTTCTAAAGTTTCTAATCGCCCCTCAATTGTATGAACGTCCCCTCCTAGCCTTTTTAGCTGTCCCTCTATTCGATCGAGTCTTTCTTCTGTCATAATTATTACCCATCTCTAACTTAATTGTAACTCAATCGACACCAATACTAAAAGAGCGCAGCAGTCGTTACAATAGGACAAAGTAAACTTTGATTAAATATCCATGACAGCCACCACACCCACCAACAAAACCAGAAATCTTCTGCTGGCAGTAACGGCAGTTATCCTTAGTGTAGCGATTTTCTTCGGCTTTCAAACCACCGCTAGTTCCGTATCTTTGGAAGCGCAAGCGGAAAAAGCGACACCTTTCGATCTTGCCGTCAGCAATGGTAAACCCACCCTGACAGAATTTTATGCTAATTGGTGTACCAGTTGTCAGGCGATGGCCCCTGAAATTGCCGAAATTAAAAAACAATACGGTAATGCCATTAATTTTGTTATGCTCAACGTTGATAATAATAAATGGTTGCCGGAAATTCTCCGTTATCGTGTGGATGGGATTCCCCATTTTGTATTTTTAAATAACCAAGGACAACCGGTTGCCCAAGCGATCGGAGAACAACCAAAATCAATTTTAACTGCTAATTTAGAAGCACTTTTAACTAATTCTACCCTACCCTATGCCACCACTACGGGAGAGACTTCTGATTTTAATATCCTTGTGGGTGCTAGTCAAACCGATCCCCGCAGTCACGGCAGTCAAGTTAAGCAGTAAGCAGTAAGCAGTTATCAGTTATCATTGGAAAGCTTAGGGCTGAAAGCTATCATTCAAGAGTCAACTATCAATCAGTACATTTCATTGACTAAAACCTTTTAACTATGGCGATTATTGTTCAACATTTGACCACAGGTAACGAATATATATTCCTAGGAGTTAGTGGGGGTGAAAGTAAGAATATTTTACCCACCAAAATGTTAGGAGATTTCTTCGCAACCGAGACTCCAGATAAATCGCGATCGGTGACGGTTTGTGATGATCAAGGCCGGATACTTTGGTTTCCCGTCACAGAAATAATTGTGGTGGAGGTAGATGGTCAAAAACCCGAAGAATTATTACCAGAAATTATCGCTCCTGAACCAGTTCCTTTACAATTAGATAAAGAGAATCAAACTCAGACCCCAGAAAATCAAGGAAACATCGATGAATTTGCCGAAGATGACGATTGGATCTAGAATTAAATATCTAATTTTAGCGGGAATAATTGCCCTATTTACTGTAGGCTTTAATTCCCTCTATTCTGTTTCTCAAAACTTGATCGCTTCCTTCCCTGTTGCCGAAGTTGAAGCCCAATATCTTAACGATTGGACACCGGAATTAGAGGCAGAATTTCAACAAAGGGCAAAGCAAGTTATTAACCATTTTGCTAGGGCAGAAAGTTATGGCAATTTGTGGGGAGAAAACGAGAAAAAATCCTATGCTATGGCCATGTTTGATTTCTTGGCAGGAAACAGGCAAAAAGCCCTAGATTTCCTGCAGCAGGATGACCCACAAAAACGGGAACAGTCCCACACTGATTATATAGATTATTATTTTTCTTTTACCCTAAAAGGACAAATTAGAAAATATTTTCTTCTCGGAAAGTATCTCGATCCAGTTTATCGTCAGAGAATGTATAATGCGGCGAAAATTTGGACAGAAACCGACCCTTTACAACGGCCCCATCCTATCCACGGCACCGGCCAAGGAACGGGTAATGATTGGAGTATGAAAAGACGGGGTTTATGGGTAGATAGTCGCAATACTGATAACCTGCGAGCGATGCGCGAAACATCGGTTTATCTGATGGCCGAAGAAACAGGAAATGAGGCAACTCGTCAACTTTATAAAAGTAAAATTAAGCGCTACGTTTCAGCTTTATATAACATCGGTATGGGAGAATGGGATTCAGAAGTTTATCAAGGTCATACCTTTGCTGCCTATCTCAATCTCTACGATTTTTCTCAAGATACGGAAGTTAAACAATGGGCAAAAATGGCCTTAGATTGGTTATCCATGGCCGCTAGTGTTAAATATTATCGGGGTGGTTGGGGTGGCCCTGTAAAACGTGATTATGGTGATGGCCATGGCGTAATGCGATCACACGCAGGTCGCACTTTTTGGTTATACTTTGGTGATACTCCTGTCGCCAATAATCGTCCAGAATTGGACTCTCTTTATCTAATTACCAGTCATTATCGTCCTCCTTTAGCAGTGATGGAATTAGCCCGAAAAAACTTTAATAAACCGGTAGAAATTCTCGCCAGTAAACCCCTATATGAAAACTGGAAACCGGGCAATAATCAGAGTCCGGGTTATTGGGAAACTCAATTTATTGGGGCTAGTTATCAAATGGGTAGTCTGGCGGGAACTTTCCCCGATGGCGATGTGGCCCCGTTTAAATTAATGGCCTTTAATCAAGAAAAAGGAGTGGATTTTTTTGTGGCTAACACTGGCAAAAATGGCGTAAAACCGGGCAAAAATCCCGGGGATGAAATCGGACAATATCGTAATCTTTTAATCTGGTTGCGTCCAGCAGACCAAGCTTTTTTCTGGCAATTACCGAAAACTGCCAAGGTAGAAAAAGATGATAATATCTGGTTTATTCAATTAGAAAAAACTTGGTTAGCCCTGAGATTAATAAATCTTTCTTCTCCTGAAATGATCGAGATTCCTAATTCCCCTTATCCCGATGATAATACCTACCAAGCTTTACCCACAGGTAACAATTATGCGGGTTTTGCTCTGGAAGTGGGGGAAGCGGCAACCCAGGGTAGTTATGAGAATTTCAAGAGCATATTTAAGCAAAAAAGTCAAGTAAATTTAACTCAAATTAACCAAGGCAGCCTCTTATTTAAAGGCAGTCAAGGGCAGAGTTTACAATTTACCTATAATCAAATCAATCTACTGCCGATGTTAATTCGTAACGGTCAAAAGCACGATTGGTCAAAAAATTTCGCCCTTTATAACAGTTTAAGTCGAGATAACTCTCCCGTTTCTTTAGGATGGAAAGAGGGCAAATTAACCGTCAAAGCAGGGAAATATCAATTTTCTAATGCTTTGATTCTGTCTTCTCCTTAAGTTAGATATTCTCGACTATTTATTCAGCAGACCCTAGTTATGAGGAGAGGCAAAAGGCAAAAGGCAAAAGGCAAAAGGCAAAAGGCAAAAGGCAGCTTTGTTCTCCCCACACCCCACACCCCACACCCTGTCCCCACGAAAAACTTTTTCGGCAGACCCTATTTCTGAGGATTGCTCAGACCATTTGCGCTTGATTTAAGAATTCTTGCAATTCTTCTCCTTCGATTACTTCCGTGGTCAAAAGATTAGCGGTAATCGACTCTAATAAATTGCGGTTATAACTAAGAATTGCTAGGGCTTTTTGGTAACTAGCGTCGATAATTTGTTTAACCTCTTCATCGATCACTTTCGCCGTATTTTCCCCGATCGAACGCCGGGGACTACCCTGATTATTACCTAAAAAATTAGCCTGTCCCGTTTTATCGTAGGCTAGGGGACCCAGGGATTTACTCATACCATAAATTGTCACCATTCTTTCCGCAATATCCGTCGCCCTTTGTAAATCATCGGAAGCGCCATTAGTAACACTGCCAAAGATTAATTCTTCGGCTGCCCGACCGCCCAATAACATAGTAATTTGTTCTTTAAATTCGGTTTCTGTCATCAAAAAACGGTCTTCCGTGGGAATTTTCAGGGTATAACCCAAAGCGGATAAACCCCGGGGAACGATCGAAATTTTCTCGACGCGACCACCTCCCGGCATAACAGCACCAACTAAAGCATGGCCGACCTCGTGATGAGCGACGATTTTCTTTTCTTTTTCCGATAAAACCCGACTTTTCTTTTCTAAACCAGCGATAACTCTTTCTATCGCCTCTTTAAAGTCGATTTGACTGACTTTTTCCCGATTATTACGGGCAGCCAAGAGGGCAGCCTCATTGACGAGGTTGGCTAAATCGGCACCGGCAAAACCGGGGGTTTGGGTGGCGATCGCTTTGAGGTTAACATCTTCACCCATCTGGACTCGTTGGGCGTATATTTCCAAAATTGCCAATCGTCCCGCTAAATCGGGACGATCCACCAAAACTTGGCGATCAAAGCGCCCCGGACGCAATAAAGCGGCATCAAGAGTCTCCGGGCGATTGGTGGCGGCTAAAACGATGACGACGGCTTCTTTGGGGCTAAAACCGTCCATTTCTGTCAAAAGTTGGTTTAAAGTCTGCTCGCGCTCATCATTACTGCCGCTAGTTCCCGATCCCGAACTTCTTGATTTACCGATCGCGTCCAATTCATCAATAAAAATGATGCTAGGGGCATTTTTCTTCGCTTGGGCAAATAGATCCCGCACCCGGGCTGCCCCAGTGCCGACAAATAATTCCACAAATTCCGAGGCCGAAATGCTAAAAAAAGTTACTCCCGCTTCTCCCGCGACCGCTTTTGCTAAGAGGGTTTTTCCTGTCCCCGGCGGTCCGACTAAGAGAACACCCTTAGGAATACGCGCCCCAATTTTATTAAAGCGCTCGGCATCCTTGAGAAATTCGACGATTTCCTTTAACTCGGTTTTTGCTTCCTCGGCCCCGGCCACATCAGTGAAGGTAATCGGATATTTTTCGTCGTCTCCGTAAACTTTAGCGAGATTTTTGTTAAAAAGCAGCGATTTACGCGTGTCATCGTTGCGATAGAGCAGAAACTGCATAGCGGCGACTAAAATTAAGGGGGGAACCACCCAAGCGAGGAGAGTGCTGATCCAACTGTTTTCGGCTACGGGAATCGCCTCGAATATTACGCCTTTTTGCTGTAATAGTTGGGGTAATTGGGGGTTATCGACTGGAATTGTGGCCAATACTCGTCCGGGGGCTAGATTACTGCTTGGTTTGCCCGCCAGAGAACTAGAATCACTGTGAAAGGGATTACTTGATTCTGGGGGATTAACGGGGGGATTACCCGGAATAGCCAGGGATTCTAAAGGATTTTTTAATTGATACAAGATGACTTGATTGCCAATTCTGACCCTACTGATGTCGCCCCGTTCCACTTTATTGATAAATTCGCTGTAGGGTTCGAGGGGAATATTGGATAATTCTGAGGGACGAGGGATAAGAAAATAGCCTAAAGCGGCAACACCAGAACAAATGATCAGGATTTTGCCTAACCGCGGCAACCGTGACCAGGAAAATTGATTATCTTCTTGATTAGTCATAATTTTTAGGGTGGGTCAGAGTGAAAATGCAAAGTTCATACTAACAATTCCCTATCTCGATCGCCTTACCGATGGGATAGGATAGAGGATGGAATACTTGGTAGCGAGCGAGCGACAAACGAGAGAAATCCCATGAATTTAGTTAGCTTAGAGAACTTTCTCGATAACACTTCTTTTTTAGTCCTGTTTTTAACCATGCTGGTTTATTGGGCCGGTGCAGCCTTTCCTAGCATACCTTTGTTGCCGGGCCTGGGCAGCACGGGAGTGGCCATCGCTAACCTCTGTATCGCCGCTTTATTGGGAGCGCGTTGGTTAGAAGCGGGTTATTTCCCCATTAGCAATCTTTACGAATCTTTATTCTTTCTCGCTTGGGGTGTAACTGCGGTTCATTTAATTGCTGAGTACACTAGCCGCAGTCGCCTGGTGGGGGTGGTGACGACTCCTGTAGCCATGGGGATTACTGCTTTTGCCACTTTGTCCTTACCCGGAGAAATGCAAACTTCGGCACCCTTGGTTCCGGCTTTAAAATCGAATTGGTTGATGATGCACGTTAGCGTCATGATGTTAAGTTATGCTGCTTTGATGGTGGGTTCCCTGATGGCGATCGCTTTTCTGATCGTCACGAGAGGTCAAAATATCGAGTTAAAAGGCAGTTCCGTGGGTACGGGAGCCTATCGTCTGCAAAATAAGTTATCTACCACTCTTTCTGCGCCAGTTTTCATGGAAACGGCTAACGGTGGCACAACCGCCCTTTTAACTCCCACCCTAACAGCGATGGCGACTCTTTCGCCCCAACGTCTTAGCTTGGCGGAAACCCTCGATAATATCAGTTATCGGGTCATTGGTCTCGGTTTTCCCCTTCTCACTATCGGTATCATCGCCGGAGCAGTTTGGGCGAATGAAGCTTGGGGTTCCTATTGGAGTTGGGATCCGAAAGAAACTTGGGCGCTAATCACTTGGTTAGTGTTTGCCGCTTATCTCCATGCCCGCATTACCCGGGGATGGCAGGGAAGAAAACCAGCTATTCTAGCAGCGAGTGGTTTTGTTGTGGTTTGGGTATGTTATTTAGGAGTGAATCTTTTAGGTAAAGGTCTTCATTCCTACGGTTGGTTTTTCTAAATCAGTTATAGGGGTGGGTTGGCAAACCTGCCCCTCTAGACTACCCTTTTTTAAGGCTTATAATTGTTATTTAATTACGGCAATTTTGCCCTAGATAAATAATTACAAATTCTCAAAACTTATAAAAAATGATCGATCAGAAAACTACTATTAAAAATCTGGCTTTAATTGCCGGTGTGCATGGCAATGAACTAACTCCCGCTTATTTGGTTAAATACCTACAAAAGTCACCTAATCTTATTGCTCGCAGCAGTTTTCAATCCCACAGTCTCATCGCTAACCCCTTGGCCCTAAAGCAACGGGTTAGATATGTCGATACGGATTTAAATCGTTGTTTTAACCAGAAAGATTTAGTGAATCCCGATTGTCAGCAATACGAACAAAAACGAGCCAAAAAAATAGTCAAAGAAATCCGAGAAAAATCCATTGATTTATTAATCGATATTCACAGCACCACATCTAACATGATGCTGGCGATTATTTATTCTAATCCCCATCCTTGGCTATTAAAAATCTTTACCTATCTGACTAAAATTAATCCTGATGTGCGCTTAATTTATCATCCCGTCAGCGAGGAAGAAAATCATTTTCTGAAAGGAATTTGTCCCCTAGCTTTTACCCTAGAAATCGGTCCAATTAACCATGGTGTCATCTGTCCCTATCTTTTTCGTCAAACCGAAACACTCATTTATCAAATCCTAGACTACATCGAACAGGAAAATTATCTCGCTGCCCATCTCGATACTTTCAGCGAATCCCTAACAGTTTACCAACGTTTAGGCTCGATCGATTATCCTAGGGATGAACAGGGTGAAATTAAAGCCATGTTACATCCTCAGATTCTCCAACGAGATTATCAGGCAATTCAACCCAATCAACCGATTTTTCTAGGATTTGATGGTCAGGAAATTATCTATCGTGGTGAATCTGAATTATATCCTATCTTTGTCGGAGAATCTTCCTACAAAGAAAAGGGAATCGCCCTTTGTTGGACAGAAAAAAAACAAATCGATATTAATTAGTACCTCCACAGCAGTTTTACTGACAAAAAACAGGTCTAAATAAGGGAAAAGCCACTATGACCTTTACTTCTGATTCTTTTTTAGCGGAACGTTACCGACTACAACAACGCCTGGGAAATACCGCTATCGGTCGTCAAACTTGGTTAGCTACCGATGTATTATCTCAAGAATCGGTAATTATTAAACTCCTCGCTTTTAGTCCCCAGATGGAGTGGGAAGAATTAAAATTATTTGAACGGGAGGCAGCCGTCTTAGCTTCTCTCCATCATCCCCGTATTCCCCGCTATCGCGATTATTTTTCCCTCGATAAAAATCAAGGTGATGGGATTCCTTGGTTTGTACTTGTACAAGATTATATACCGGGAGAATCCTTAAGTGATCACTTAGAAAGGGGGCAACGTTTCACCGCTACGGTAATTCGGACTATTGCCCAAGAAGTTCTCGAAATTCTCATCTATTTGCATGAATTATCGCCCCCAGTATTACATCGAGATATTAAACCTAGTAATTTAATTATTAACTCGGAAAATAACGTTTATTTAGTGGATTTTGGTGCAGTCCAGTCCAGGGGTGCAGTGACGGGAGTTACTTTTACCGTGGTGGGGACGAGTGGTTATGCACCCCTAGAACAATTTTGGGGCCGAGCAGTTCCGGGTTCTGATTTATATGCCTTGGGTATGACTTTAATTCATTTATTGACAGGAATTGTGCCAATAGAACTGCCCCACCGCGACTCTAAAATTCAATTTCGCCAACTGGTGACAATCGATGATGATTTAATCGATTGGTTAGAAACTATGACCGATATGGCAGTAGAAAAGCGGTTTAAAAGTGCCAGAGAAGCTCTGAAAATTCTCCAACATCCCTACTATCGTCAAGTATCAAGTTTAGTCGATCCTAAGAAATTACCAAAACCTCCCCACAGTTCCATCCGTATCGCTAAACATAAGGATAATTTAGAGATTAATTTACCACCAAAAATTAAGCTACCTTCCGATGCGCCTACTCTCTGGTCTTTGGCGATTTTCCTTACTGTCACTGTCTTTATCTCCCCAATTATTACCTTTATTATAGCTCTGATTGGTTTTATTTTTTCGCGGGAGATGCAATTAATTCTTACCCCTCAAGAAGTTTTAATTAAATATAAACTTTTCAATTTTATCTACAAAAAATTTGCTTTTAAAACTCAAGACTTATGGGGTATTTTTCTCCATAGCAACGGCACGGAAGGCAACTATCAGATTCGTCTGCGGACGGCTAAAAATTATTATCTTATCGGTCAAAATCTCCGCGAGGATGAATGTCTCTGGTTAGGACAGGAAATCCAAGATTGGTTAAATTTTATCAAATATAACGTTTCTCATCAAGAGGAAATGTAGCCTGACAAGGTATCTTCTCCTGGCTCTCTTGGATAATGTATTCTAAGATACATTCCTCCTAGCGAGGGGGTGGAACGAACCACAAAGACACAAAGGACACAAAGATTGATCGATCATATTGTAAGTTTAACTTATCACACAGAACCTAGAAGAGCCTTCTCCTGACTCCCCAAAAGGAAAACCTTGTACCTCATCTCAAGAAATCTGGGGAATTAGTCGGTAGGTATTTTCCCTTTTTTAACCTTAATTTTGCAAAGATTAACCTATCTTGATATAATAACAACTGATTGGCATTCCCTTAGCTACAGGACGGCAATTATTAAATCGAATTAGGAATTACAAAAAAACAGCCATGAAATGTTAGTTATTAGTGGAGAATAAAAAATGATTTCTGAAATTTACCAAAAAGTCAGCTTGTTAGTTTTGTATCAAGGGGTTTTTGATAATGCTATTGGCAAGGCATTTATTACCCTATTATCTACGGATAATATTGCCGATTTTCTTAAAGCCTATGGTCAATGGTTTCAAGCTTTAGCATCTAAAGATATCAGTTGGAATGATTTTCTAGTCGAACAAATTTTATTAGATGACAATCCCTTTAGTCAACAGGTACAGAAAAAAAGTTTTTGGGAGTTACCCGAATCTTTAATTAATGGCGTGAAACAGGATTTATCTATCCTTCAATCTCTCTATAATTCTAGCATTTATAGCCTCAGCAATTCGACAATTTTGGAACAAATTAAATTTCTCAGTTTCCCCGCTTGGGAAATGGACAATAAATTAGAAAGTTTTTTACATTCCGGTTTAGATTGGAGGGAATTAGTTGAAGATTTAGCAGATTATTATCGCGAATGTGGTACGGGAATTTTTGCCCGTTATCAAGCTTTAAGGTGGCAAGAAGGTCGATTACAAGGAATTACTCATCCCGATCCCGTGCAGATTCAAGAAATAGTCGGTTATGAAATGCCCAAGGAAACCTTGATTAAAAACACTGAGTTTTTATTAGCAGGTTATCCCGCTTTAAATGTGCTACTCTATGGCAGTCGTGGTTCGGGAAAATCCTCTCTAGTCAAGGGATTATTGCAAAAATACCATAGTCAAGGATTGCGCTTAATTGAAGTGGCCAAATCCCAATTAAAAGACCTACCATTAATTATTGAAATTCTGCGATATTTACCGCAAAAATTTATTATCTTTGTCGATGATTTATCCTTTGAAGAAGACGATGAAGCTTTTAAAGCTTTAAAGGTTGTTTTAGAGGGAAGTATCACCGCTAGACCGAAAAATGTCGTAGTTTATGCCACTTCTAATCGCCGACATTTAGTCAGAGAATTTTTTGCCGATCGACCCCGACCAAAAGATGGGGATGAAGTGCATAATTGGGACACAGTACAAGAAAAATTATCCTTTAGTGATCGCTTTGGTTTAACCCTAACTTTTGAACCAGCTAATCAAGAAAAGTATCTGGAAATAGTGCGTCATTTAGCCAGTTTAGCTAAATTAAAAATTAGCTTAGAAGACTTAGAATTTCGTGCCAAACAATGGGCAACCCAACATAATGGGCGATCGGGAAGAACTGCCAGACAATTTGTTGATTTTCTCCAAGGGGAATTAGAATTAAATAGGTAGCATTAATTGTGTTATGATTAAATAAAAGAATATCTAATCTGGAAAAATGTTGACTCAATCTCCTCCCAAAACCCTCAGCTTAGAAGAATATCGTAATTTAGAAACCATTGCCGAGGTTAAACACGAATATCACGACGGGGAAATTATCGAGATGACAGGGGGAAGCATCAATCATAATAGTATTCTCATTAATCTTATTGTCCTGCTAAAATTAGCTTTAAGAGGAACTAATTATCGTCTTCAATCTAGCGATCTACGTCTATGGATACCCCAGTATAATCGCGGTTTATACCCAGATTTAATGATCATTGCTGGGGAACCATTATTTAGTGATAATCGCAACGATGAAATTTTAAATCCCTGTGTAATTATCGAAGTTTTATCCCCTTCCACCTCTAGTTATGATCGGGGTGATAAATTTCGTTATTATCGTTCTATACCCCAATTAAACCAATATCTTCTCGTCAGTCAAGGGGAGATATTAATAGAATCCTATAGCAAAACCTCAGAAAATAATTGGTTGCTGCAAGAATACACCCAAGGGACTTCCAGAGAATAAAATACCCAACAAAAAAATAGAAAAGTGTTTTTTTGAAAAAGTAATTATTTTTGTCTAGGAAAACAAAGAGTCTCCCATTACAACCTATTTTTCCGAAAAAAAAATAGCAGCATAAACTTTTA
>NZ_JAPZSS010000042.1:0-3180 GCF_027532015.1 Microcystis sp. LE19-131.1A
TCCAGACACAGAGGACACAAAGATCGATCGCTACTATATAAGTTACACTGATCACACAAAGAATAAGAGAACCAACCATTTACTTATCTATATAGATAGGATTGAATATTTCCATAAAAAATCCTCTGGAAAAATATTTTGCTTGATTGTAGAGTATTGAGGAGTCAATTTTGTTTTGAAGGATAAAAAAAGAGCTAAATGGAAAGTCAAATTCAGTTGACTGGAGATTTACTACTGCTGATGCGCGTATTAAATTAAAAAAACTCTATCCCTCAATTCAAACTTGACAGACTAGTAGTCTGTGTAGGCGATCCAAATGAACTGCCTAACAACCTGGTTGGAGCGGACTGACAAAATCGGTCGGTGTTGCGGCAAAGGTTGTTGGCAGCCTCTTAACTGGAACGTTAGGCTCCCAAGATCACAACCAACTTAAGGAGAGATTCATGTCAACAACTAGCAAATTACCGAAAAATTGGGTTTAAAGCCTCGCCCTTTTAGGG
This sequence comes from Microcystis sp. LE19-131.1A, assembly GCF_027532015.1. Lineage (NCBI taxonomy): Bacteria > Bacillati > Cyanobacteriota > Cyanophyceae > Chroococcales > Microcystaceae > Microcystis > Microcystis sp. LE19-131.1A. Next base: position 501 of record NZ_JAPZSS010000042.1, read on the forward strand.
CGACTTTATCTGATGTATGATATTAAGAATAGCGGGCAGGGTAAGCAACCGCTTAAAAAACCCAGTCATCGCAGGATGAACGCACCTTGAAAACTAGAGTTATGGGGTTCTATAGGGGAATGCTCCTATAGGTAAAAGCTCTAAGCGTCAAGTACCAGAGAAACCAATTATTTTAGAGGTTTTGAACTGTATCGTAGGGCATACGAAAACAGGCTTCTGTAAGGGAGCGAAAGTCTGAGGAGAGAACCACCTCTGGGTGGGATTTCGCCAGGAATCTAATTCAAGTGGACTCGTTGAGCCAGAAATTCACAGCAGTGATGCTAGAAGAATCCACGTCCGTTTACGGCGTGGGGTATGTCAAAAAACAACCTTTATTAAGTTCAGAACCAATGGGGCGGTTCCTCAGCTCCGTGGCATGAAGGAGGCGTTTGGGTTATCGGCTGTCGATCAGGTCAGCCCGTTGTCGCGCTTCATGTCAGTTCAAACGATAACGGCAAAACCTTGGTCGGAACCATGACCTACAAAGGAGAAGGACCTATCGGCTTCACAGCAAGTCTGACTCAAACTAACACCTATGTGGTACAGAACCAGTGGGGGGGAGCCACCGCCCCTTGGAATCCGGGCGGAACTTGGCTGATTGGTTGCCGCGCTGGTCAAAATGTCGTTGCCATTGACATCACCTCCAGCGATGGCGGCAACACCTTGAATGGCACCATGACCTATGCAGGGGAGGGACCCATCGGCTTTCAGAGCGTAGCAGTTGATGGCGGCGTATATGATGTAGAAAACCAGTGGGGTGGCTCGTCCGCTCCGTGGAATCCGGGCGGGGTTTGGGTCATGGGTTGTCGCGGCAACCAGACCGTCGTCGCTGTTAAAGTCTCATCCGGCGATGGTGGAAAATCGTTACAAGGCACCAATACCTATGCGGGCGAAGGACCCATTGGTTTCAATGGCGCCCAAATGGTATCGAATACCTATGCAGTGCAGAATCAGTGGGGTGGGTCGTCCGCTCCATGGAATCCGGGTGGATCTTGGGTGCTAGGCTGCCGCACTGGTCAAAATATTACTGCTCTTGATGTTACCTCCAATGACAACGGCCAGACCTTGCAAGGCACCAATACCTATGCGGGCGAAGGGCCAATTGGCTTCCGTGCTACCCTGAGATAATTTGCCGAAGTGTGATCGCATAATCCTGTAGTGCGATCGCCGCTCTTGTAGGGTGCGTTAATGTTAATGTAACGCACCTTATTTATGGAGATTTGTTTTAAAATGGAAGCCGTAACGTGCCATCACGATTTAATGCTTCTAAAATCAATGCGTTACGCTTCGCCACTAAGTAGCTGGTTATAATTAAATTAAAAATGGATTTTAGGTTCGATCCCCCCTGCCCCCCTTGATAAGGGGGGTGTCTGACAACTTTCAACGCCTACCTACTTATCTTACAAGAGCTAGGATATAATAAATAAATAAGAAAGAAAACACAGATGATATTATGATAAACCTAGATACTATCCAACAAGATATTGCCTCTCTTCCCCTCGATGCACAACAGACCATTATTGAACTCGTAGATGTCCTAAAAAAACGCTATTTTCTGAACCAGCAAGAAATGACAGGACATACAACTCAAGATTGGTCAGATTTTATCGGTTGTATGGAAGCCGAACCAGACCTCTCAAAAAATTATAAAACCTATTTGGACACTGAACTTAATCAAAAATATGATCATTGTTGACACAGGCTTTTGGCTTGCTCTTGCCAATAAAAACGATCTCGTTCACCAATCAGCAAAAAAACAATTTCAAAATTTAGCAAATGAGAAATTTATTACAACCTGGTGTGTCGTCACTGAGACTTGCTATCTATTACAAAAAAGAATAGGAATAGACGCGCCTAAAATCTTTATTCACAAAATTTATATCGGAAAACTACAGGTATTTGACCTCAAACAAAATCATTGCCAGCGTATTGAGCAACTTATGCAAAAGTATAGAGACTTGCCAATGGATTTAGCGGATGCGTCTCTAGTTATTCTTGCAGAAGAATTAGGTCATGGTCAAATTCTTTCTGTTGACTATCGAGATTTCAATACCTATCGCTGGAAGAATACCCAACCTTTCCAAAACCTCTTTCAAGTATCGTTGGGTGCGTTGGATTAACCTGCTTCTATTTTAGTGCGATCGCGGATCTTGTAGATCTTGTAGTGGACTGCTTCAGCTAATTTGGTGTATTAGAAAAATGCTATAAATTCTATAATCTAAGACTTTAAGCCGAAATCTATCGCCCTATTTTAGTTGAAACAGTCCAGTAGGGTGCGTTAATGTTAATGTAACGCACCCTCATTGATTGAGCAATTTTAATTAAAAAGATCGCTATGACTCCCGGTTCTGATTAAGTGCAATTCCGTTTGTGTTTGCTGATAAATTAATAGTAGAGCATCAATTTTGTGTTGAGGGATAAAAAAAGAGCTAATCTGGAAGAAGTTATCCAACTTCAGACAAAAAAATGCCGAAGAAAAAATATATTGTAGATCTAACAGACTCCGGCTCTTCGGGAATTGTTATGCAAATAATTAACTTAAAATAAAATTCGATGAGAGCAACTACGCTCAAAAGTAGCTGAAATTCATACAGGAAAGGACTTAAGGCACAAATAGATTAATACCAAAAGATAGACAATC
>NZ_JAPZSS010000043.1:0-1050 GCF_027532015.1 Microcystis sp. LE19-131.1A
ACGATGGGGATAAATGACGACAATTTGCCAGGGGTGAGGTGGTTGATATTGTTTTAGAAATAGGAACAATTCCGCAAAAAGTCGATAGTAGAGGGTGTCGTCCGGTTGGAACTGCACTTCCACTAGGTAGAGGGGTTGCTGACTATCTTCTCTGAGTGGCATAAATAAGCCATCGAGACGGAAAGAGAGTTGTTTCACCTCTTGGGAGGTAAATTGATAGTTTGCTGAGACCGGTTGCGGTTGTCCGATTAAGTCAAAGAAACTGTCCGGAAAGCGCAGGAAGATTTGGTAAAAGAGACTGTCAGTTTTCACGAGAAATCTCGCTTCTAGGGTTTATTGGCAATTGCCGAATTGATTTAAGAGTTCCTGCTTGGAATACTGTAGGAGTAAAGGAGTAAATTCTTCTGGGGACAATTGTAAAATCCGGCTGATAATAGCTTGAATTTCTGGGTCTAACTCACCAAAACGGACTCGGAGCAGGTTTTCCACCACCCGACGTTCCCCCTCTTGCAGACCTTGTTCTAGACCCCGTTCTAGACCCCGTTCTAGACCCCGTTCTTCTCCTTCGGCCAGTGCTTCTTGATAGACTCTCGTTTGTTTTAAATCACTTAGTCCAAACATAGCTTCAATTTCCTCGCGACTTTTCTGGGGTAATTTGTAAATAATGATACTTTCGATTAGGTCAATTAACTGCCGTTGACTGGACTGGTCGGTGATTTCTTCTCTAGTCCGCTCGATTAGGGTTTGAGCAGTCCTCACCGCTGCCGTTTCCGACTCTACTACTAATTTAATCACACCAATTCCTAAGGAGGGATTGTCCCCGTAGGGCAATTCATCGAGATAAATGCGTCTGACGCTTGCTAAATTGAGGATTTCGCCAAAATGCAGGGATTGTTCCCGTTCCACCCCACGATGGGGATAAATGACGACAATTTGCCAGGGGTGAGGTGGTTGATATTGTTTTAGAAATAGGAACAATTCCGCAAAAAGTCGATAGTAGAGGGTGTCGTCCGGTTGGAACTGCACTTCCACTAGGTAGAGGGGTTGCTG